>CAVHMZ010000151.1:0-11407 GCA_963637225.1 Segatella hominis | reverse complement strand
AGACGAGTACGTCAGATACGGCGGGACGATGTGCATCGGAGGCTCCCATTACAACGGGTCTCCGTTCTCAAGCTCCAGGTCTGCGGATGCCTATGTGGATTCCGCAATAGCCCGGAACATCCAGAACTCTCTGCGCGGATATGAGCGCGGAGGCCGTTTCGATCATCTCCGGGATCTGTACGACAGGAACGAGCTCACCAATGCTATCAACCTCGTCGTGGAGGACATGAACCGCTGGTTCGCCTTGGACGTGCTCGTCAGGGATTTCGAGTCCCATGACCTCGGCGTCTCTGCGTCCAACCTCCTCCGGGACAGGGCGGATCCGACCGACATCCTCTATGCCGTGGACTGCGCTTCTGTGACAGGCCGCCTCCGCGCGACGCCGGAGGTCTTGAACGCCTGCGAGGCATCTCTGCAGCTGAGCGAGGCCCATGTCGGCGAGATAAGGGAGTATCTCATGCTCCTCGATCTGGTCAGGACCGTCGATACGGTCCGCTTGCCTTACACAGAGCAGAAGATGGAAAGGGTTCTCATAGCCCAGCCCGGTCTGAGGTACTCTCAGGCATTGGCCCTCATCGAGAGCCTGGTGCAGGATCCTGTCTTCGCGACTCTTTCCCTCGCGGAGCGCAACCGCGTCCGCGGCCGGATCCTGGACGAGGTCCGGGGAAGGATGATGGAAGACATCGTCCTGCTGGAGACGAGCTCCGCTTCCCCCGGAAAGGACGTTTTCGCGGCCAGGTTCGCGGTGGGAGAGTTCGACATGGTGGTCTCCGACCCTGTGTCGGGGACCTGCGAGGTGTACGAGATAAAGCACAGCGCCGAACTGTCGAAGGCTCAGCTCAGGCATCTGCTGGACGAAGAGAAGATATCCCTCGCGGAGCACCGCTGCGGTCCGGTCGCCGGCAGGTTTCTGATATACCGCGGCGCCGAAACGACATTGGACGGCATCAGGTGCCTCAACGTGGAGGACTACCTGCTGCATATCGCCGACGGGCCCGCAAAGGGACGAGCTCTTTTCAAGGGGACTTCTTGTCGATCACCCTGTCGACATCGCCCATCTCCTCGTCGAGGGACTTATCGAAGCGCTCCTTCTCCTCCTTGATCTCGTCGTAGCTCGGTATCGGCCCGAGGATCTCGTCCGGGTCTCCCACGGCCTTTGCGATGCTCTCGGCGTCGGACACCTCCCGGTCGGGGATCCTCGAGGCAGACCCCATGTAGTCCGAGATCCCGTCGACGAGCCTGGTGAGCTCCATCGGGAAGAAGATCTTCGACGATTCTCCCTCGCCGACCTTCTGGATGGTTTCCATCGACAGCACCGACAGGGCCTTGGAGTCCATCGCGGAAGCTCCCACGGACATTATCCTGAGCCTCTGCGCCTCCCCCTGTCCCTCGAGTATGGTGGCCAGCCTCTTCCCCTCGGCTTCGAGGATCATCGACTGCCTCTGCCCTTCGGCCTGGAGGATCATGGACTTCTTCTTCCCTTCCGCCTCCAGGATCGCAGCCCTCTTCTGGCCGTCCGCTTCCAATATGGCGGCCCTCCTCTTCCTCTCGGCAGAGGTCTGCTCCTCCATGGAGTCCTTGACCTTCCTGGCGGGGTCCACCTCCCTGATCTCCACGGCCTCGATCTTCACTCCCCACTTGTCGGTGTTCTCGTCGAGGATGTCCCTGAGGCTCACGTTTATCCTCTCTCTTGAGGACAGGATCTGGTCCAGCTCCATCTCCCCGATGATCGACCTGAGGGTGGTCTGGGCCAGGTTGACCGTGGCCAGCCTGTAGTCCGTGACCTCGAAGAACGCGTTCTTGGGATCCGTGACCTTGATGTAGATGACAGCGTCGACCTGAACGGGCGAGTTGTCCTTGGTGATGACCTCCTGCTTGGGGACGTCCAGGACCTCCGTGCGCAGGTCCAGCTTGACTACCTGGTTGATCAGCGGGCAGACCACGTTCAGGCCCTGGTTCAGGACCCTCACGAACTTCCCCAGCCTCATGTAGATCGCCTGCTCGTAGGGCTGGACGATCTTGACCCCGCTGACGATGACAACTATTACTGCCACGACGGCGATCAGCGCCAAGGCGATTATGATGTCGGCATCCATGTTCGATACTCTCCTTCTCAGATCCTCCGGACGTGCACGTGCACGCCTTCGCTGCTCTCGACCTCCACTTCCTCGCCTGCTTCGATGGGGGAGTCGGAGGTCGCCGACCAGGTGTCGGACCCGATCTTCACCTTGCCTTTCATGTTCCCGTCCTCCGTCGCCACGACGACGGTGCCCCTCTTCCCCACCAGGGACTCCATGACCGTTGTAGCCGGAGGCTCCGGTTCGGCCAGGAACTTGTACAGATAGATTGTGGCCAGGGTGACGGGGATCGCTATCGCCACCGCGATGACGGGGGACCATAGCGAGAACAGGATGTCCGGGAAAGCGGCTCCGATGAGCCCGATGATGAGGATCACCGTGCCGGGTATGGCCATGAACGCCCCTGGGCTGAACGCCTCGGCTATCAGGAACAGGATTCCGATGATGATCAGCGCTATGGCGACTGTGAACGGGTCCATGGTACAGTATCGGGTTGCTGTTCTTAACAGGAACCGCTCGCTCCTTCGGGCGCTTGCCGAACCGCCGCAGGATGACGATCGTCAGCGGGGCCGCGATGGCTATGGATGCCACGATGGTCCAGCGGGTGTCGGAAGCGCCCGGGACGACGATCCAAGCAAGGAAGGCGATCGGCAGCGCCAGGCAGGTGCAGACGAGTCCGAAGGCGTCCATGTTCATGGGCGGGCATACGGGGGCGGACATATCAAATCATCCCTCGAGCCGTGCTCCTCGGAAGGATGCCGGAGGCTCGGGCTCTGCCGTTGCAGCGATGCCGGAAACGGATGCCCTGGGGCCATGCCGCGGTCGCGGAGGCGGGAAGTCGCCTGAGGAGCACTTGGCCCGGGAGCCTCCCGGATGCCGAACAAGGGTGGAGCACAGGTTCGCAAGCAGTCTTTTTGATGTGTTCGATGTTTCGCATATGTTATCGAAGGTTTTAAGAGCCGGTTGCGTGAATCATCACCAATAAACACGCGCAGAGGCGTGAACAGAGGAAGGGGAATGGTCTGGCCGTGCATCATCCCCGATCCTCAGGAGGGGAAAGGAATGGATAATACGTTCAGGGCTGTGATGGCAGCCGCCGCGTTCGTGGCGATTTGCGGGCTGTTCATTGCCGGATTCGAGAACGCAGGGGATGCTGACGGATGCAGCGATGCCATCGAGTCAGATCCTTGCGGAACGGTTATGGGAGATGAGTCCGTCGCGCCGGCTGTCGGGAACGATGCGGGAAAGGTTGTGGCCACCATCGACGGGGTGGATTACTATACGTTCAAGGAAGCCGCGGATGCTGCGAAGAAATCTCCATCCAAGAGCTTCACATTGCTGGACGATGTGGCGTTGGGAACCGAAATGGTAAAAAATGAAACCGTTGACGTGACTGGGCTGACCATCGATTTCGGTGGAAGGATTGTCGCTACGGGAGATGTACTTGGCATTTTTGTCGGAACGGATTTCACTCTCAAGAACGGAACCGTGGATGGCAGTGGTGCCAGCTATGGGCTGTGGATCGGCGATGATGGCACCGGTTCGCCTCTCACGAAGAATGTGGTGGTAGAGAAGATTGCCGTGAAAGGAGGGGTCAATCTGTGCTGTACTGAGAATGTCGTTCTCAGGGATGTTGCCGCGGGAGGCATCGGATACTATGCTGTGTGGTGTGATGAAGGAGCCAACGTCACTATTGAGAGCGGAGAATATAGCTCAGCCTCTATCTCGACAACTGCTCTTCTTGGAATCTCAGGAACATCGGCTTCAATGAGCATCGTCGGCGGAACTTTCGAGGTTGCAGACAACAAGGTTCTGGTCTTCCACGGAGAGTCTGCGGGGAAGCGCTGCGTCGACCCGGTTATAACCGGCGGAACGTTCATCAACATCCCCGAAAGCGAGCACATCAGCGACTACGTCCCTGACGGATACGAGGTGGACGAGGAATCGGGCTCTGTGACGGTCATCGTCGAGCTCGATCCTCCTGAGATCTCCTGTGCGGTCGATGGAACCACGGTTTACGTCACTGCCACTCACCCCGGAGCCGTCGAACTGTCTTTCTCCGTGGTCAGTCCCGGCGGAAAGCTGGTCGCGATGCATGGGAACGGATTCAACGCCACATTGACTGGAAGCTACCTCATAACCGTGACAGCGACCGATGGTCTGGGGCACAGCGCATCGTCTTCCGAAAGCGTCTATGTCTTCGTGCCGGGTGACGATGACGACGATCCGTATGAGCCGTCTGTAGATTACGGTTCCAAAGGCGGTTCGGACTCCGCCGTCGTGGTGGCATGCGCTGCCGCAGCGGCTTTCGCCGCCATCCTCGCAGCATTCCTGGTGGTTCCTGGCCGCAAGGGATGATGAACCGGGCTTCGGCCCTTCTTCTTACAGGCTCCGTCTGATGCAGACCCGTTCGCAGGAAACGGCGGGTTCTGCTGTCAGACGGAGCCTCAGGACCTCGTCCATTATGTCCTCTCGGATCGCCGGTGAGGCTTGACCGCCTGAGTGGAGGAGCATCCACAGGATCGGTTTCTAAGGGCGGTTATCGGCAGGACATAGACTCCGTCGTCGCGACGGTACGCGCTCGATTCCATGCCGCAGACCACTGCGAGGACCGACGGCATCCTTCTTGGTCATGTACGACTCCAGGTCAAGGAGGATCTTCGCAGCCGAGTCGATCCGGTTCATGCCGAGCCTGATCTCGAGCGCTCCCCACTTGCCGTCGGGCATCTCGACGATTGCATCCGCATCGTTGCCCTGATGGTCATGGTAGTGGAGCAGCTTCCACCATCAGCTGCGGCATAGACGCCGAGGTCTCTCTCGCACATGGACTCGAAGAGGCGCTCGAACAGGTCCAGGTCGTCCAGGAGATCTTCGGACATCATCCCCAGGGCGGCCAAGGCGAGCGAGGGGTCGGCCAGGTGCCTCTTGGGCTTCTTCCCAACGCGCACCTTCGTTCCGTAACGGGGGTCGAAAGCGGGCTGGTCTGCCGTCACGAACAAGCGGTCCAGCACATCCGTGTATTCCGAGAAGGTCCTGCAATCGATGCTCATCCCGCCGCGCTCTTCGATATCGGCCATGACCTTCGCATCGGATGCCAGCGTGCATTCGTTCCATGCCATCGAGCGGACCACCTCACTTATCTTCTTCGGCACTCTTCTCTTCTCATCGGCTGCGGCCGCATCGGAGATCACGGAGCCGAGGATTGCGCCCGGCAGTCCGCGCTTATCATCGCTATCTGCCGTAATCTGTCCAGGCCATCCTCCGGCCCCCACCATCGATGCAATGTCCTCCAAAGAGGCGCCTTCGAAGGACAAGGACTGCTGAAATGTCCCGTCGAACAGAGATCTGATGGATGTTCTGCCGTCGGAATGCCCGGATTCGTAGAGCGACATGGTGCGCATGCGAACCGTCGGCATCTTTCCCGCGCAGCTGTGCATCGCGTCCTTCTTCTTCGGTGCGGCGGAGCTGGTCAATATCATGCGTCCGTTGTCTATTGTGGGGCCTGTTGCCATCCTGGCCCCGTCCCAGATGCTTGGCATGCGCTGCCATTCGTCGATGAGGTGCGGCGGTTCTCCGACGAACGCCTTCTCGAGATCCATTTCGCTGAGGGCCCGGTTGCTGAAGCCCCCTGCAGGATCGTCCAGCATCATGGCGCTGTTCGCATGGCTTAGTGCCGTCCAGGTCTTTCCGCAGTGCCTCGGCCCCTCGATGCAGACAGAGCCCGTGATCTCCAGCATCTCCGATATCTTCTCATCCAGGAGCCTGGGCCTATGTCCGTCTGGGGCAAGGGCCATGATGTTCGGCATATATTTGCCAGGATAAGAACAATGTAGGTGATTTCAAGAAATGAATGTAGGTGATTTCAAGAAATGAATGTAGGTGATTTCAAGAAATAAATGTAGGTGATTTCAAGAAATAAATGCGGTCATTTTCACGACTCCTGTCTCGGCACATCAGATGCCGATGTCCAAGGCTCAGATGTTCAGCATGTTCTCACGGGCAATCGGCTTCCTCTATATGCTGGATGAGATTGGCGGCTACCGTTGCTTATAATACTTCCTTCTAAGATACGGAGCCGTTTGAGGAATATCATGTCGGATTTACTTGCGAACGGAGGAAAGCAGCTCCTCCTGGGCAACGAGGCCATTGTCAGGGGCCTCTTCGAGTCCGGGGCGGGTTTCGCTTCCACTTATCCGGGGACTCCGTCCTCGGAGATCGGCAATCTCCTCGAGAAGCTCTCTCAGGACGCCGGTATGTACTTCGAGTTCTCCACCAACGAGAAGGTCGCCATGGAGGTCTCCGCGGCCGCCGCCTCGTCCGGGCTCAGGTCTTTCGTCTTTATGAAGCACGTCGGACTCAACGTGGCAGCCGACCCTATGATGACCCTTGCGTACTCCGGCGTTACCGGAGGGATGCTCATCCTCACCGCTGACGACCCTTCTGCCCACAGCTCCCAGAACGAGCAGGACAACCGCTACTACTCCACCCTGAGCCTCCTGCCCATGGTGGAGCCGTCCACGCCCGCCGAGGCCAAGGACATGGTCGCCGAGGCGTACAGGATCTCCGAGGCCACCGCGCTCCCTGTGATCTACAGGACCACCACGAGGGTCAACCATGCCCGCTGCGCGGTCGTCCTCGGCCCCAGGGCCGAGCCCAAGGCCAAAGGCCATTTCGACAAGGATGTCGTCAGGTTCGTGAACGTCCCCGCCAACGCCCGCGTCAACAGGAAGAGGCTGCTGGAGCTGAACGCCAAGGCGAAGGAGCTCTCGGAGTCCTCCCCCCTCAACTTCGCCGAGGGCGACGGAGAGGTCGGGATAATAACATCCGGGGTTTCTTACACGTATGTCAGGGAGTTCACCTCCGGAGCCGCCATCCTGAAGCTCGGGTTCACCAATCCCCTCCCGGAGAAGAAGATCGCCGAGTTCGTCAGGGGCAAGAAGGCCGTCATCGTCGTGGAGGAGCTGGAGCCCTTCCTCGAGGACCAGGTTCTGAGGATCTGCGCCCAGAACTCGATCTCCGTCCCCGTCTACGGCAAGAGGTCCGGGCACATGCCCAGGGCCTGGGAGTACTCTCCGAGGACCTTGTCCTCTCTGTCCGGGCTCATCGATGTCGCCGGGTTCGAGGAGCCCATGGCGATGCCGGACATCCAGCTCCCGGCAAGGCCTCCGACCCTCTGCGCCGGATGCCCCCACAGGGGGATGTACGCCGCGGCCAAGAAGGCCGTCGGGAACAGGGACGTCGTTTACTGCTCCGACATCGGATGCTACACTCTCGGAGTGGCGCCGCCTTTCAGCACCGCAGATTTCATCATCTGCATGGGCGGAGGCGCAGGCGCGGCAGGAGGGTTCGCCCAGTCCACCGACCAGCTGCCGATCGCCTTCATGGGGGACTCCACGTTCTTCCATTCGGGCATACCTCCGCTGGTCAACGCGCTGTTCAATAACCACAAGATCGTCATGGTCGTCCTGGACAACAGGACCACCGCCATGACCGGCCACCAGCCCAACCCCGGTGTCGGAAGGGACTTCGGAGGCATCAAGACCGAGGGGCTCGACATCGAGACACTGGTCAAGGGCGTCGGAGCCAAGTTCGTCAGGCAGGTCGACCCGTACAACGTGTCCGAGGCCGCCAAGGCTATGAAGGATGCCATCGAGTTCGACGGCGTGGCAGTGGTCATATCCAAGTGCCCCTGCCCCCTGGAGCTGAAGAAGATGAAGCTCCTGGCCCCCAAGACCTGCGAGGTCGATGCCTCCAAGTGCATCGGATGCCACCTGTGCCTCAAGACGGTGGCCTGCCCCGCGCTGGTCATCGACGGAAAGGTCGTGCGCACCGACCCTGCCCAGTGCATAGGATGCGGGATGTGCGCCAATGTCTGCCCCCGCGACGCCATAGGGGTGAGAATGTGAAGTATTCCATACAGATCGTAGGAGTCGGAGGGCAGGGGGTCCTCCTTGCATCGATGGTCCTGGGGAACGCCGCCATGGAGTCCGGCTACGAGGTCGCCATGAGCGAGGTCCACGGGATGGCCCAGCGCGGAGGGAGCGTCATGTCCACCGTAAGGTTCGGGGACAGCGTCATCAGCCCTCTGGAAGCATCCGGCTGCGCAGACCTCATCATGGGGTTCGAGCCCACCGAGACCGTCCGCTGCCTGCCCCAGGGGAACAAGGGGACCACGGTCCTGATGAACCTGGACCCGGTATATCCGGCGATGGTCTCTGCCGGATTGGAGCAGTATCCCGAGATCGGCAGCCTCGTCTCGGCCGTGAAGAGCGTGAACGGGAACGTCATCACCATCGACGCCACCAAGATCGCCGTGGAGGCGGGGAAGGCCGTTGCGGCCAACGCAGTCATGATCGGAGCCGTCGCCGCCGTCAAGGGATTCCCCCTGAAGAAGGAGGCCCTCCTCGAGGCCCTGAAGGCCCGGGTGCCCCCGAAGGCGCTGGACCTGAACGTCAAGGCCTTCGAGATGGGATATTCCGCGGCGAAGGACTGATAAACCCGATGCCTCAGGAGAGGTTCCCGCCTCTCCTGAGGAGATCCATTTTGAAAGCGTAGTATGACGGGGTCATGTCCATGTGGTGGATGTGGGGGTTCTCGAACCTCTGCTCCTCCTGCCAGATCTCGTCGTCGAGCTGCCTTTGGACATATTCTCTGATGTCCTTCAGGCTCCTGGGCTCCGAAACCCTCTTCCCGTCGGACACGACCTTCTTCAGCAGGCTCTTGGAAGTGCAGCCTTCCAGGTCGATATGCTTCCAGGGCTTGACGGGGTCGACGGCCCTGAAGGGCTTCGACAGGTCGATCGGCTCGCCTTCGTGGGCGATCAGGTCGCAGACCGCATGGCCTGTGCCGTCGTAGATCCTGTGGACGCTCTTCCTGCCCGGATTCGTGATCTTCTCTACCGCCTCGGAGATCTTGATGGTGGGCCTGACGATGCCGTCCTTCTCGATGGCCGCTATCTTGTAGACGGCGCCGAAGACGGGGTCGCTCTTCGATGTGATCAGCCTCTCGCCGACGCCGAAGGCGTCGATCCTCCCGCCCTGATCGATGATGGACTGTATGGAGTACTCGTCGAGGCTGTTGGACGCGATTATCCTGCAGTCCTCCAGGCCCGCTTCGTCGAGCATCCTGCGGACCTCTTTCGTCAGATAGGCCAAGTCCCCCGAGTCCAGGCGGACGCCCTTGAGGCGCTTGCCCAGGGGCTCCAGCACCTCCTTGGCGCATCTGATGGCGTTGGGGGTCCCGGATCTCAGCACATCGTAGGTGTCGATCAGCAGGACGGTGTCGTCCGGGTAGATCTCCGCGTACCTTCTGAACGAATCGTACTCGGAATCATGGTACATCACCCAGCTGTGGGCCATGGTGCCGCTCACAGGTATCCCGAACATCTGCCCCGAGAGGACGGTGGCCGTGCCTCCGGCTCCGCCGATGTAGGCGGCTCTGGCCCCGTAGACTGCGGCATCCATGTTGTGCGCCCTCCTCGCGCCGAAGTCCGACACGCCCCTCCCTTGAGCGGCGCGCACGATCCTGCGGGTCTTCGTGGCAATCAGCGACTGGTGGTTGATCTGCGCCAGGACGGCGGTCTCGATCAGCTGGGCATCTATCATCGGGGCGGTGACGACCAGAACGGGCTCGTTCGGGTAGATGACCGTGCCTTCGTCGAATGCCCATATGTCGCCTTTGAACCTGAATTCCCTCAGATAGTCCAGGAACCTGTCGTCGAACATATCCAGGGACCTGAAGTACTCGATGTCCTCCGGGCCGAACCTCATGTTCTCGACGAACTCGACGACCTGCTCCAGGCCGGCGAATATGGCGAAGCCTCCGTTGTCCGGAACCTTCCTGAAGAACACGTCGAAAGTCGCCTTCGCATCGTTGCTGCCCTCGAGGAAGTACCCGTTGGACATGGTCATCTCGTAGAGGTCCATCATCATCGAGAGGTTGCGCTCGTCGAACATGCTCATATCGATCGGTATCGCATAGGTGCAACCGCTTTAATGCTTCGCTCGGCCGCAAGGTCGGATGTGCCTCCGGATGCAGGGCCCCTATACCCTGCACCCGGCGGCGGAGGAAACGATCCGGGCCCGTCCCGGGAGATAGAATGGCAGGAGGGCGGCGCCCTCCTGCCCGGGGGAGATAATCGTGTTTGCCTTCTCAGGCCTGGATGAGCACGTCGATCGGGTATCCGACCTTCTCTGCGCTGCCGTCTGCGGGCACCGGCTCCTTTCCTGCCGTGCGCTCATCGACGACCGTCTCCATCTTGGAAACGCAGTCCATGACGTGCTTCCTGATGCTCTTGTTGACCTCGTTGAAGGCCTTGCTCATGGTGAGTTCGGGCATCTTGGCCAGGACCAGGTCGTTGTCCACCAGGATCGTGTGCTCGCACACGGCCCTGATGTGCCTGTATCCCTCTCTCGCGACCTCCTTCCTCCTCCCCTCGAAGGAGAAGGGGCTGATCGCGACTGCGAACGTGATGATGCTGAGAGACTTGGCGATGTCGATGACGACGGACGCGGCGCCGGTCCCGGTGCCTCCGCCCAGCCCTGCGACGACGAAGACGAAGTCGTAGCCGGCCAGGGCTTGCCTGATCTCCTCTCTGTGGATGTCCGCGCACTTCTTCCCGACCTCCGCATCTCCGTGGGCGCCCTCTCCCTTGAGGACCTCCTTGCAGATGTAGATCTTGCGGTCGGCGTCGATCCTGTGCATCGCATCCTTGTCGGTGTTGATCGCTATGGTGTCCACCGGACAGAGCGAACCGTAGAAAGAGCCGACGACGTTGCATCCCGCTCCGCCGACCCCGACCACCGCGATGCGCGGTGCCATATGTTCCGTTCCGATTGCTGCCATTGTGCATCACCCTTCGATCTTCTTGACTTTGTAACATATTTAATGCATCCGGGACCACGGCAATGCCGTTCCCATCTGGACCTCGGATGCGATTTCCCATCCCTTTTCTTCACTTGAGGGCAGCGTTCTGCTGTGCTGTCCTGAAGGATTCGGCGTAGGCCTCCTCCTCGATCGCCTTCGGGACGATCTTCTCAAGGACGCACTTGCGGATGAACTCCTCCTCGTCCAGGCACAGTCCGCGCTGGACCAGCTGGCTGAGGACGTCCATCTGCATATCGCTGAGGCGGACGAAGATCCCGCCTTCGGGAACGGCCGGGGCATCCGGCGCATCGTAGTGCGCCATGTACCACTTTATGGCATCGCGGATGAAGACGGACTTGTTCTCGATGTCGCGCTCTCCCATGAAGTCCTCGAGTTCTTGGGCCTCATCGGTTCCCATCCTGAGCGTGATCTTGAATCCGTCGTCAGTCATCCGCATTCCTTTC
>CAVHMZ010000150.1:0-2290 GCA_963637225.1 Segatella hominis | reverse complement strand
GGATCTTCCGCGGCTGCTACAACGTGCTGGGAGGAACCGACACGGTCATCCCCGTGGACATCTACGTCCCCGGATGCGCCTCCCGGCCGGAATCGATCATAGACGGCATAGTCAAGGGCGCCGCCGTCCTCGAGGAGAAGCGCGCCCGCATGAAGGAGGAGGGAGGATGTTCCAAGAGCAGGACTTCGAAGAGCTGAGCGCCGGCGACGTCCGCGGGAAGGCCGCGCAGCTGAAAGCGGACGGCTACCGCATGGTGCAGATATGCGCCGTGCCGAAGGAGGGCGGCGCAGAGCTGGTCTACAGCTTCGACAAGGACATGGAGCTGAAGAACTACAAGGTCCGGGTAGCCGGCGACGGGCCCGTGGAGAGCATAACGCCCTCCTACTGGTCCGCTTTCATCTACGAGAACGAGGTCCACGACCTGTTCGGGATCGGGTTCACAGACATGGCCATGGACTACAAGGGGAGCTTCTTCCGCACAGGGACGGAGGCGCCCTGGAAGGCGCCGGAGAAGAAGGAGGGGGAGTGACATGGGCAAGAGGACGATAGTCCCGTTCGGACCCCAGCATCCCGCCCTCCCGGAGCCGGTCCATCTGGACCTGGAGCTCCGGGACGAGACCGTGGTCCGCGCGGTGCCCTCGATAGGGTACGTCCATCGCGGGCTGGAGAAGCTGGTGGAGCAGCGCGACTACCAGCAGATGACCTACATCATGGAAAGGGTCTGCGGGATCTGCAGCTTCGGCCACGGATGGGGGTACGCCGGCGCGGTCGAAGGGCTGATGAAAGTAGAGGTCCCCGAGCGCGCGGAGGTGCTCCGCAGGGTGTTCCACGAGCTGTCCAGGGTCCACAGCCATCTTCTGTGGCTCGGCCTGCTGGCCGACGGGATGGGCTTCGACAGCCTGTTCATGCAGTGCTGGAGGATCCGCGAGAGGATACTGGACGTGTTCGAGTCGGTCACAGGCGGAAGGGTGATAATATCATTCTGCAGGATCGGCGGGGTCAGCACCGACATCACCCCCGAACAGTCCGCGAAGATCGTCGGGATAATCGACGACATCGAGGAGGAGGTCAGGAAGACCGGCCTGGTCTTCATGAAGGACACTTCTGTCCGCAACAGGCTGAAGGGCGTGGGGACGATCTCCAAGGAGGACATGATAGGCCTTTGCGGAGTGGGCCCGACCGCCAGGGGCTCCGGGGTCGACAACGACATCAGGAGCACGGACCCGTTCTACAGGGGCCTGGGGTTCTCCCCGGCCATCTACGATGAAGGCGACTGCCTGGCCAGGTGCATGGTGAGGGCGGACGAGCTGATGCAGTCCCTGGACTTCATCCGCAGCGGCCTGAAGTCCCTGCCCGAAGGGGAGTGGAAGGTGCCAGTCAAAGGCAATCCGCCCGTCGGGGACTACGCGATGAGGATCGAGCAGCCCCGCGGAGAGGCGTTCTACTACGTCCAGGGCAACGGAACCAAGAACCTGGCCAGGGCGAGGGTCAGGACGCCGACGAACATCAACATCCCGGCCATGGTCAGGATGCTTCAGGGATGCAGCCTCCAGGATGTGTCGATGATAGTGATAACCATCGACCCCTGCATAAGCTGCACGGAGCGGTGATCATATGCCGATCATGAAGATGGGAGGGAAGATCCTCTCCAATCTGTTCCGCAAGCCTGCGACGGTGGATTACCCTGCGGTACCGAGGGAATACCCAGAAGCGTCCCGCGGCCATCTGGAGTTCGACCCTTCCGACTGCATCCTGTGCGGGATATGCTCGAGGAAGTGCCCCGCATCGGCGATCCATGTGGACAAGGCATCCAGGACGCTGAGCATCGAGCGCATGCAGTGCATCCAATGCGGGTACTGCGCCGACTCCTGCCCGAAGAAGTGCCTGTCGATGGCCCCGGGGTATCCCGAGCCGGGGGCATCCAAGACCACGGACTCCTATCCCGTGCCTGAGAGGCCGGCGCCGGAGAAGAAGCCGAAGGACGGGGAAGGGAGCTAAACCTGTTCGGAGGGGGCCGGAGACGGCCCTTTCCTTGACCATATGATGCAGGCGCATGTCGTGTTGGCACCCGGGATCGCAGGCACCTGCCAATGTCCAGAGCACCGAACAACGTTTTTAAGCGGGGCACAGAATCCCATGTGTCGAATCTCGACAAGCGGGGGCGATGGCATGGGCACGGCGAAAGAAGGGAAGCAGCTGGACAGGACCTTCCTCAGATACTATTATGGCCATGAAGTGGACGCCTCCGACCGTGTTATTCTGGACAAGCTGTGCAGAGCATCGTTCATAA
>CAVHMZ010000149.1:0-22467 GCA_963637225.1 Segatella hominis | reverse complement strand
GTGATGAATAGCATTGTGTACAAGTTAATTAATTTATTTCAGAAACGTTGTACTATGCCGCAAGCCGAGGCCCTGAAGGGGGCCGGCGCGGTCTTCTCTCTGGACCTGTACGTGGACGGTGCAGCGGTGCACGCCTTCGCCGGGAATGTGAAGGTGACCGTCGCCTATCAGCCTCAGGAAGGCACGGACATCGGCAGGATGTTCGTCGCATACGTTTCGGACGGCGGGGACGTGGAGCGGATGCCCCACGCCTACGATGATGGCAAGGTGACCTTCGAGACCGCCCACTTCTCCGTCTATGCCGTCATGTTCGACGACAATGCGGCTCACTCGTCCTCCGGATCGTCCGCATACGTCTGCGGGATCGTCGGCATCGTCATAGCGGCATGCATCGTCATCGGCCTGATGAGGCATTGGGCCGATATCCGTTTCCGCAGCTGAGGTCTCAACCTCCCCCGGCTCGTCCGGGGGTTTCTTCTTATCTCTGCAATATCGTTGAAATTCGTTCTTAGCACTAATGTATTAATACAATTCTGAACGTTCCATGGTCGAGGATGGAGAGTTCGACAGTCCTAAGGGCCATTCGATTTCTCCAGGAATCCGAGAACGTTGAAACAACCCTCCGTTTTGCCTGCCTGTGCATTTGCCAGATAGCGGATCGGGGGGGGGGATTAGATGTATAAGAATACAGAATGTAATAAAACCGACGAAGAGAGGCGGAAGAAGTTTCTTATAGCCATGATTGTCATGGCAGTTTCCTGCGCGGGCCTGATCGCCTTCCAGTCCCTTTCTCTGTGCGGTGCGGATGCATTCGACGAATCTTTCGAAGCATCCGTTGTTTCTGATGGCGCAGAGGTCAGGTACCGCACTCTTGAAGAGGCTTTTGCAAATGCCCTCGATGGCGACGAAGTGATTCTGCAGAAGTCTGTCGACAACAAGGGCGCGATCATCGTTACTGGCGGAAGAGCCATCGCATTCGATTTGAACGGCAATAATGTCGAGTTCAACGATATGAACGGATTCAAGATAGAGAACGCTGTGCTGCAGATAAATGGCACGGGAACGGTTTCGATTGCTGATGACATATGTAGTTACGCGTCATCAGCAGTCAGAATGTCCGGATCTACTGTTGCCGGAACATCCGACTATTCTGTTCTGAACGTGTCGTCGGGGGTGACTTTGACTGCTGGGATCGGAATTCAAGTATCAAGGGTTAACCTCGACGGGAAAAAGAACAACGAACAGCATGGGATCGTGGTGAACCTTTACGGAAAGGTTGTCAGCGAGGTGAAGACAGGTGATTATCCCGGAACCGGGATCAACATCTACGGAAATTTGTGCAATCAGACAGAGACCGCACCGAAGTTGAATCTGTATCCCGGGTCTTCGGTAGTGAACAAGAGCGGAGGCGTAGGGATCTACGCTGCGGGGTACGCCCAATTTACTGCGTCTGGGAGTTACATCGAAGGAATAACGGCGATTGAGATTCGTGCAGGGATTCTGAACTTATCCGATACGACGATAGTGGCCACAGGAGAATCAACGGCGGTTACGGCCAATCCGTCCGGTTCGACGACAGAGGGCGTAGGCGTAGCATTATCTCAGCATAACACAAAGCAGCCGATCCGTGTGTTGATCGAAAGCGGTTCCATCTCTGGCAACACCGCTGTCGATGTGGTTAATCCGCTGAACAACGGGCCTGATGCCCTGGCGAAGGTAAGCCTCGAGATCAACGGCGGTTCCATCGCCACGAACAACGGGGGGACAGACTCGGTGGCTTCGATAGAGGGAGTGAACGTGTCCATCAGAGGCGGAACGTTCTCCAGCGATGTGGAAGATCTCCTCGCCAAGGGCGCGAGGATGGCCAAGAGCGGCTCCCTATGGTATGTCGGAGACGATGCCGGCACATCTGCCACCAAAGAGGTCATTGGCGGTGCGGCGGTCATAGACAATACTGGGTCGGACCGCGCATCCTTCATCGCCGTCAAATCGCAGGATGCGACGATCACGGCAGCTCTGCGCGATCTTACGCTTGTCATGAAGGTCAAAGACTTGGCTCAGGGGGCATATGAGATAACGGCAGGCAAGGCGGATCGTCCCGATATAGGACAGAACGTCATATTCATCGAGACTCCGAACGTGACTGCCTCGTCGATCGCAGTCAGCATTCCGCTCGATGCATCTTCGATTCAGCAGGTCGATAGCGTCAAGGCCTATCATTACGACAATGAGACGGGGCAGAAGGAGTACATCTCCGATGCAACGGCAGCCCGCGGTGTGCTGTCCTTCACCGTGGGCGGCGAAGGCTGCTACGGCTACGAGTACACGACATCGTACATCGATTTCGACGATGACGATCGGCCCATCGAACCGGTCGCGCCTTCCACTGCTTCGACCGGCAGCGGAGACGAAACCGCTGTCCTGGCCTGCGCGGCGGCCGCTGTCGTCATGGCGCTCATGGTGGCATTCCTCGTCTTCGATCCGAGGAGGCCCTGACGGCTTCAGGCCAAACCTGTTCCCCCGGCTCGTCCGGGGGTTCTTCTCTACAATATTATATCAGGGATGCATCGTCCCCCTCATAGCATAGGGGAATGACATGTTCTGGAACCCGAAGATAGAATGCATGCCCAAGGAGGACCTGAAGGCCCTCCAGTACCGCGAGCTGAAGCAGCTCGTCAACAATCTGTACTCGTTCAACAGATTCTACCACGACAGGATGGTGGAGCAGAAGGTCCATCCGGACGACATCACATGCCTGAAGGACATCCAGAAGCTCCCGTTCATGTACAAGCAGGATCTGAGGGACAACTACCCCACCAAGATGTTCTCCGTCCCGAACAACGAGGTCGTCAGGTACCACGTTTCGTCCGGGACTACCGGCAAGCCCACCCTCGTGGGCTACACCCAGAACGATCTGGAGTACTGGACCGAGGCCCTTGCCAGATCCTTCACCTCCATAGGCATCGGGCCCGACGACACCATGCAGATATCCTACGGCTACGGGCTGTTCACCGGCGGCCTCGGAGCCCACTACGGGGCGGAGCGCGTCGGGGCCACAGTCCTCCCCGCGGGGACAGGGAACACCGAGAGGCAGATCGAGCTCATCCAGGACCTCGGGGTCACTGTCATCGCGTGCACCCCGTCCTATCTGGTCCATCTGAGCGACGTCGCCAAGAGGATGGGTGTCGACTTCAGGAAGGACACCAAGCTGAGGAAGGCCGTCCTGGGAGCGGAGCCCTGGTCCGAGAGCATGAGGAAGCGCATCGAAGAGGCCACCGGAGTCAAGGCATACGACATCTACGGCACCTCCGAGCAGGCGGGCCCCATGTTCACGGAGTGCGAGGAGCGCAACGGGATCCACATCGCGGGCGACATCATGTACGTGGAGATCATCGACCCCGATTCCGGAGAGGTTCTCGAGGAGGGCGAGAAGGGGGAGATGGTCGTGACCATGCTCAAGAAGGAGGCCATGCCCATCATCCGCTACAGGATGAGGGACCTCACGATGGTCATGGAAGGGGACTGCCCCTGCGGCAGGACATCCCCGAGGATCGCCAGGATCTCAGGGAGGTCCGACGATATGCTCATCGTCCGCGGGATCAACGTGTTCCCGTCGCAGATCGAGTACACTCTGATGCAGATCCCCGAGGTCGGAGACCAGTACATGATCCATGTGTCCAGGGAAGGCGCGCTGGACGAGATGCTCATCCAGGTGGAGATCAAGCCCGAAGCGTTCACCGACAAGCTCCAGGACATGGTCGCTCTCCGCGCGAAGATCGAGTCCATCCTCAAGAAGTACCTCAACATCGCGGTCCAGGTGGAGCTGAAGGCTCCCGGAGAGCTCCCGAGGTTCGAGGGGAAGGCCAAGAGGGTCATCGACACCAGGGTGATCTGATGGCCGTCAGGAGCCTCGGCCCCAAGACCCTCGCGTATCCCATGCCGGTGTTCATCATCGGCACTTATGGCGAGGACGGGACGCCCAACGCCATGAACGCCGCCTGGGGAGGGATCTCCAACGAAGGGAGGATATCCATATGCGTGGACAGATCCCATAAGACCGCCGCGAATGCTGTGAAGAAAGGGGCGTTCACCGTCAGCATCGGAGAGGCTTCCCAGGTTGCCGCCTGCGATTACGTGGGCATCGTCTCCGGGAACAAGGTCCCCGACAAGGTCGCGAGGTCAGGGCTCCATGCCGTGCGCTCGGAGAAGGTCGATGCGCCCCGCTTCGAGGAGCTCAGGATGTGCCTCCACTGCAGGATGGTCAGCTACGACGAGGGCTCCAGCGAGCTTCTGGTCGGCGACATCGTGGACATCACCGCCGACGAGTCCGTGCTCACGGACGGGAAGATCGACCCGGCCAAGCTCGGCCCCATCGCGTTCGATCCCGCGAACCACGCCTACCTCGAGCTGGGGAAGGCGGTCGCGCCGGCTTTCTCCGAAGGGAAGAAGCTCTGCCGAAGCTTCAATGAACAGAATTAATACGAAACCCGCCGTAAGGCGAATCATTAGGACGGGGGCCCGCGGACGCGGTCCGCGGCCATGCCCCCACAAGAATCGCGAAGGTGATCCGATGGATGAGAACATAATCACGCAGCTTTCCATATTCGTCAACAACGAGCCCGGCCGCCTGGCCAACGTCGCATCGATCCTCAGGGAGTGCGAGGTCAACATGCTCGCGTTCAACCTCGCCGAGTCCACAGAGTTCGGCATCCTCAGGGCGATCGTCGAGGACCCCGACAGGGCCTACGACCTCCTGAAGGGCAAGGGGATAATCGTCAGGAAGACCGATGTCATCGGCATACTGATCTCTGACGCCCCCGGCTCCCTATTCGACGCCGCCGACATCCTCGGCAAGGCGAACATCAACATCGAGTACGGGTACGCGTACACCGGGCGCAAGTCCGCCGCGTTCTTCATCCGGGTCGATGAGCCCAAGAGGGCCGTCGAGGTTCTCGGCAAGGCCGGAGTGGGCCTTATCCGCACGTCGGAGATCTGATCCCCATGGGAAACCTGAACATAGCCGTGCTCGGAGCCAAGGACTTCGCGGGCACTGTCGGCAAGAAGGGGACAGTCACCGACATGACCTTCTACGACTACAAGTCGGGAACAGACTCCTTCACCCTGATCGAGCCTTCCAAATACCCCGAGAAGCTGTCGTCGCTGTTCTACTCCGTGGCGATGTCCGAGTTCGCCATCCTCGTGGTGGACAAGATCGACTCCTTCCTGGGAGAGACCATAGTCATGACCGATTCCCTCGGCATCGGCAAGGGATGGATCATCCTGCGCAGCTACATCCAGCCGGAGCAGCTGAAGCCCCTCCTGGCGGGAACGTGCCTGGAAGGGTACGAGTACCGCGAGGACGACCCCATCAAGCTGAGGGAGGAACTCATCGCCATGGCCAAGGCCGAGGGCCGCAAGGCCGGCGACGGGACCTGCGGGTCCTGCCCCGTGGACAGTCACTTCAATGTCAAGGGCGTGGGGACGGTCGTCCTGGGATCCGTCATCGACGGGCACTTCAGGAAGCACGACAAGATGACTGTCTTCCCGATCAAGAGGGAGGTCATCCTCAAGTCCATCCAGAAGCACGACCTGGACGCCGACGATGCCGTGAAGGGAGACCATGTGGGCCTCGCGCTCCGCGGGATCGAGTCGGACGAGCTGGACAGGGGATACGTGGTCACCACCGATTCTTCTGTCAAGATGTCCCGCGCCATCGAGGGGCAGGTGTCCCTCGTGAAGTACTGGTCTTCCGCGCTCAAGGAGGGCATGGTCCTGCACATCGGCCACTGGATGCAGATGATCCCCTGCAGGGTCACCGCGGTCTCGGATTCCGGGGACTTCAGGTCCGCTAACGTGAGGTTCGATCTGGAGTCCGACATGATCCACAAGCCCGGCGACCGCGCCATCATAATGTACCTCGAAGGCGGGAAGCTCAGGGTCGCGGGATCTGTCGTCCTGCAATGAAAACACTTCCTCCGGAGCGGTCCGGAGGTCATTCCCTCTTCCTTTTCTGAAGCTCCTCGTAGCGCTCTGCATCCGTCGGCCTGTTGTAGGCGAGGGCGAATATCAGCAGGAAGAGCATCATCCCTGTGGACAGCAGCCCCATCCCGGCCATCCAGATGCCGTTCTCCGGATCCTTCGTGTAGCCGACCGTGCAGCAGACGAGCGCCGCCATCAGCAGCGCGGTGACAGCCGTCGCGATGATCGCCATGGTGCGGGGCTTCATGGATGCAGCATCCAGCCAGACGTATATGAGCATTCACACGCCCCCGGACGTATCCATCACTTTTATACAGGGAAACGCTACACTCCTCATCCGTGCTACGTGATAGCACATTACAATGGTGTTCGATATGGCGTTCTGGAACAAGGAGATCGAGACGATGCCCAGGGAAGAGCTCGAGAAGATGCAGCTCTCCCTCCTCAGGAACAAGGTCAGGGAGATGTACGATGTCTCCCCGTTCTTCCATGACCGGATGAAGGAGGCAGGACTCCTTCCGGAGGACATCGACAGCTTCGAGAAGTTCCGCAATGTCCCCTTCATGAAGAAGACCGACCTCAGGGACCATTATCCGGACGGGCTCTTCGTCAGGCCCTACGACGACCTCGTCAGGATCCACGTCTCGTCCGGGACCACCGGCAGGCCCACCGTCGTCGGGTACACCCAGGCCGACCTGGACAACTGGACCGAGTCCCTGGCCAGGGGGATGACTTCTTTCGGGATGTCCAGGAAGGATATGCTCCAGAACTTCCACGGGTACGGCCTGTTCACCGGAGGGCTGGGGGTTCATTACGGTGCGGAGAGGATCGGCGCCACGGTCCTGCCCATCGGTACCGGGAACACCTCCAGGCAGATCCAGCTCATGCAGGACCTCCCCGTCACCGCCTGGGCCGGCACTCCGTCGTACATGTTCCATATCGCCGACGTCTGCGACCAGACGGGCATCGACATAAGGAAGGACACCAAGGTCAGGCTGGCCATCGCCGGCGGAGAGCCCTGGTCCGAGAGCATGAGGCAGAAGCTCCAGGAGAGAACCGGCGTCCGCGTGCACAACTGTTACGGGGCGAGCGAGTTCTACGGCCCCATGTTCCTGGAGTGCGAGAAGCAGTGCGGGCTCCACGTCTGGGCCGACCTGTGCTACATGGAGATCCTCGACAAGAACGGAGACCCCTGCGCCGAAGGCGAGCGCGGAGAGGTCGTCGTCACCATGCTCAAGAAGGAGGCGTTCCCCCTGATAAGGTACAAGATCGGGGACATCTCCGCCCTGACGTGGGAGAAATGCGAGTGCGGCAGGACCCATCCCAGGCTCATGAGGATCGCCGGCAGGACCGACGACATGCTCGTGGTACGCGGAGTCAACGTGTTCCCGTCCCAGATCGAGAGCGTCATCGGGGAGATGCCATTCCTGTCGCCGTTCTATCACATCACCCTGACCAACGAGAACTACATGGACAGCATGGTGGTCGAGGTGGAGCTCAGCGAGGACCACCTCACAGAGGACATGGTCGAGCTCAACAGGATGACTCAGGCCCTGAGCTCCAGGATGAAAGAGATCCTGAACATCAAATCCGACGTCCGCTTGGTGCTGCCCGGGACCCTCGAGAGGTTCGAGGGCAAGGCGAAGCACGTCACCGACAACAGGAAGTACGACTGATCAGGGGTCGAAGCTCTCCACTGCGCACTTCGATGCGGATGCGCGGATGGTATTCAGGTCCCCGCCCATGGCGAGCTCCAGCTGGCAGAGCCCCTCTGCCAGGGAGTTCCCCAGAGGGGTGAGCTCCACCATGTTCCTGGGGTGCTCATGGGTGCCTTCCACGTTCATCGTTATGTACCCCTCGTCTACGAGGAACTCCAGTTTGCGGGGCATACGGGGGTTGGTGGAGATCGTGCGGTAGATCTCGGTCTTCGACTTCCGCCCTCCGAAGTAGAGGAGCAGGATGATGCGGTTCAGATGGGAGTCGCCCATCAGCTTGCCTATCTTCGACTTCATGAACTATGTCACGATTGGCAGTATAAAAGCGACTCTGTTACATTCGAGGATTTAAAAAGCTAAGAATCATAGGTGTTTTCGAAAGGGGTTGGCGGAAGGACGGGTTTTCCCCGCCCTTGCCGCGGCTTCACTGGTATTCGGGAACGTCCTCGGAGACGGCCTCCGGCACGGGCTCGTCGCCCTCGTCGAAGATGTCGTTCCCGGACATCATGTCCTCGTAGAGGAGGAACAGCTCTGCGCGGGTGAGGCTGCGGTGCATCATGACGGATGCCCTCCTGACCATCTCCAGGAGCTGGTCGGCCTCTGCCCTGCTCATGCTGATGCTCCCGTCGGCCATCTGGGAGATCTCCGAGATCACTGTGTTCCTGACGGAGTGCTTCCCGATGATGATGGTCCTCTCCTGCCCGACTTCCTTGGGGTCATAGGGCTCGGTGAGGGCGGGGTCGCTCAGGATGCCTCCCTCCTGGGCGAAGCATCTCGCGCCTATGAACGGCTTGAGGGGGTCGACGGCGATACCGGACGCCTTCGATACAGCCTCCACGACGGCGGGGACCTTGACGGTCTCTATTCCGGTTTCGAGGCCGAGCATGTGCCTGGCGTTCATGGCGATCTGCTCCAGGGGCGCGCATCCGGCCCTGGGCCCCAGGCCCATGGCCGTGGTCCTGACGAACCTGGCGCCCCCCTTCACGGCGGCGATGGCGTTCGCGGTGGCGAGGCCGTAGTCGTTATGGGCGATGATCTCCACGTCCATCCCCGAGATCTGCTTGATCATCCTGATCTTGTCCTGGCAGCCGAAGGGCTCGTCCATGCCGTATGTGTCGCAGTAGCAGAAACGGTCGGCTCCCGCGTCCTTGGCGGTCTTCGCGAAATCGATGAGGTATCCGAGGTCTGCGCGGCTGGCATCCTCCGCCACGACGCAGGTGTAGAGGCCGTGGGCGACGGCCAGGTCGGCGGCTTCGTACACCTTGTCCAGGACCCAGGACTTCTCCTGCTTCAGGTCCTTCTCGATGAGGATGTTCGATGCGGGGAGGGCGACGCTGACAGCATCGACGCCGCAGGCGATGCTCTCCTCGATGTCGCTCGGCTCGGCCCTGTTGTAGGACATGATGGAGGCGTTCAGGCCCATGCGGGCGATGTGCTTCACGGCCTTCTTCTCGTCGGACCCGAGGCCGGGGTTGCCCACCTCTATCTGGGGGACGCCGGCGGCATCCAGGAGCTGCGCGATCCTGTACTTCTCGATGCTGGAGAAAACGGTTCCGGCGGCCTGCTCTCCGGACTCCAGGGTGGAGTCGCAGATGCAGAGCGGCCCTTTCAGACTGTCCAGTACCTCTTGCTTGGTCTTCATGTGTATCCCTCACCGCTCCGATTGAGCGTAGTGCACTCACAGGTATGGCGCGCGCATATAAAAACAGGACGAAAACAGCGTTCAGATGGCTGCTCGCTCCAGCTTGTACCTGAGGACAGCCCCCATGCCGCCCAGCGCCGCCAGCTCTTTCCCGCCGTCGTGCTGTCCGGAGACCACGACGACCGTCCCCTTCTGGGACTCCACAGCCCTCACGATGTCGTCCAGGTCCTGCTCCCTCATCTTGGAGTCGAGCACCAGCAGCTTTTCCACTGCCCCGGACATGGCCGCGTCCCTGACCTCATTGGTCCCGTAGGTGGCCGGGCCGTTGCGCCCGATCTCGGTCATCAGCTGCTCGACGGCCTCTATCTCCGCCCCGACGGCGGACTCCCTCAGCAGGTCTCCGCCCATGCCGGTCTTGATCAGCTCGTTGACCCCCGCCATGCCGCATTGTCCGGTATGGTACACATGAACCTTCCTGAACAGCTCCGGCTGCGACTTCTTCATGTCGTCGGACAGGGATTCCTTCTCGAACCCGGGCCCGAGGACGACCACGGGCATGTTGGGCTCCATCAGCGGGACGACCTTGGAGATCACCTCGTCGTGGTAAGAATCGGCCTGCGGCTTCTCCGCGTACTGCTTCCCGGACCTGCCGGACCGGACGGTCGCCACCTCTTTCAGGCCGTACTGCCTCAGCACCGCCACGGTGGCCTCGTCCTGATCCAGCGACACGAACACTATCCTGGGCTTCTTGGAGTCCGACACGGCTCTCCTGAGGCGCTCCAGCTGGGTGTCCCTCCAGTGCGGCTTCGTTATGAGCAGGCTGTCGCCCGTTTCGAAGATGAGCGTGTGGTGCTGGCCGATGTCCTGGGGGCCCGCCTCTATCGTCCCCAGGAGCTTGAGCCTCAGGTCCTCCTCGGAGAACTCGATCTTCTCGATGCGCACGCCCAGGGTCATCCTCTTCTTCTCCGCCCTCTCAGCGCGGATCTTGTCCGACGCCTTCTCCTCGCGGCGGGTGGTCGATGCGGTGACCAAGTCTCCTGTCTCGATGACGTTGTAGAGGTGCCAGATGTCCTCGTCCGTCTCGATCAGGACCTTCACCCCGTCTCCGGACGGGTTCTCTCCGAGAATGCGCATGACGGGGCATCTCCCCGCCCGATATAGAATATGCGCCTCAGAGGACCCTACACAATCGTTCCCTGTTGGTTTGAGGCAGGGTGTTTTTGTCTATTATCGGACAACCCAATCTGCGGGCTGTCTGGGCATCTCCGCAGTCATTATATACGGTCTGAAAATCTGCTAATTCCCCGATGGCAAGAGGATATCTGGTCCTGGAGGACGGGACTGTTTTCAAAGGGGAGATGTTCGGCGCTGAACGCGACTCGGACGGAGAGGTTGTTTTCACCACGGGGATGTGCGGCTACCAGGAGAGCCTGACCGATCCTTCTTTCGAAGGTCAGATCCTGGTCATGACGTACCCGCTCATCGGGAAGTACGGGGTGGCGGATCAGTATTATCAGTCCAGGGCCATCCACACCCGCGGGCTGGTCGTCAGGGAGTACTGCAAGGACCCCTCGCCCATGTACGGCGGGCGCACCATCGACCACTTCCTCAAGCATTTCAACATCCCGGGGCTCTCGGGCATCGACACCAGGGAGCTGGTGATCAAGATCCGCACCGAGGGTACCGTCAAGGGGGCCATCATCACGGAGGGCACAGACATCGAGGAGACGGTGAAGAGGCTCAAGGCCATGCCCGCCCCCTCGGAGGGGAACCTCGTCGCGGACGTGTCCTCCAAGAAGATCGAGTCCTTCGACAACGGGAAGGACATTACCGTCGGGATGATCGACTGCGGCGCCAAGTCCGGTATCCTCAGGGACCTCAACGCGAGGTACAACGTCGTGTCGTTCCCCTACGACACGCCCGCCGATGTCATCACGGAGTCCGGCGTCCAGGGAGTCCTCATATCCAACGGGCCCGGGGATCCGGCCCACCCGGACATCGCCAAGACCACTGTCAGGACGGTAAGCGATCTGTCCTCCCAGCTCCCGCTGTTCGGGATCTGCTTCGGAAGCCAGCTCATCGGGATCGCCATGGGCGGCGTGACATACAAGCTCAAGTTCGGGCACAGGGGATGCAACCAGCCCGTCAAATGCGACAACCGCGTCTACATAACGTCGCAGAACCACGGGTTCGCCGTGGACGAGCACAGCCTCGACGGCACGGGCCTGATCGTCAACCAGACCAATGTCAACGACGGCTCCGTCGAGGGAGTGGTCCACAGGGACCTGCCCATATTCACCTCGCAGTACCACCCGGAGGCATCGCCGGGGCCCTGCGACACATCGTACCTGTTCGATTGGTTCTCCAAGATCATCAAGCAGGAGGGGAGACTTTGAGGAAGGATTACAAGAAGCTGATGGTCATCGGCTCCGGCCCTATAGTCATCGGGCAGGCCGCCGAGTTCGATTTCTCGGGAACGCAGGCCTGCCGCTCCCTCCGCGAGGAGGGCTACAAGACCGTCCTGGTGAACTCCAACCCTGCGACCATCCAGACGGACACCGATACCGCCGACAGCGTCTACATCGAGCCCCTGGAGGCATCCAACGTCGCCAGGATCATCGAGAAGGAGGGCGTCGACGGAGTGCTCTCCGGGATGGGGGGCCAGACCGCCCTGAACATCTGCTCGGAGCTGGCCGACTCCGGCGAGCTGGAGAGGCTCGGCGCGGTCCTCGTAGGGACGCAGCCCGATGCCATCGCCATGTCCGAGGACAGGGAGCTGTTCAAGGAAACCATGGAGAGGATCGGAGAGCCCGTCCCCGTCTCCCGCAGCGTCAACACGATAGATGAGGCCAAGGAGGCCGTCAAGGTCATCGGGCGCTATCCTGTCCTCGTCCGTCCCGCCTACACCCTCGGCGGCACGGGCGGAGGCATCGCCCACGACGAGGAGGAGCTCGAGGAGATCTGCGCCCGCGGCCTCGCGTACTCCAGGATCCACCAGGTCCTCATCGAGGAGTCCGTCCTCGGATGGAAGGAGTACGAGTACGAGGTCATGAGGGACTCCAACGACAACTGCATCATAATATGCAACATGGAGAACCTGGATGCCATGGGGATACACACCGGGGAGAGCATAGTCGTCGCCCCCTGCCTCACGCTGTCAGACACCGATCACCAGCGCCTCAGGACAGCCGCGCTGAAGGTCATCAGGGCCCTCAACATCGAGGGAGGATGCAACGTCCAGTTCGCTTTCAACCCCGCCAACGGGGACTACAGGCTCATCGAGGTCAACCCTCGCGTGTCCAGGTCGTCTGCTCTGGCCTCCAAGGCCACCGGATACCCCATCGCAAGGGTCGCGACCAAGATCGCCGTGGGATACACGCTCGACGAGATCCCCAACAGGATCACCGGCACCACCTGCGCCGCCTTCGAGCCCGCCATCGATTACGTCGTCGTCAAGATACCCCGCTGGCCTTTCGACAAGTTCCGCACCGTCGACCGCCACCTCGGGACGCAGATGAAGTCCACCGGGGAGGTCATGGCTATCGGGAGGACCTTCGAGGAGGCCCTCCAGAAGGGCCTCAGGTCCCTGGAGATCGGAGTCAAAGGGCTCGACAGGATCGACATGACCGACGAGGAGATCAGGGTCGAGCTGGTGGATGCCACAGACCGCAGGATCTTCGCCATCGCCGAGGCCATCCGCAGGGGATGGAAGCTCGAGGAGATCGCTGACCTTGCGAAGTGGGACATATTCTTCGTGAAGAAGCTGGCCAACATAGTGGGCATGGAGAAGAGGATCTCCGCTGGCCTGGACGCCCGGGTCCTCGAGGAGGCCAAGCGCATGGGATTCTGCGACGAGCAGATCGCCGAGATCACGGGGAAGAAGCCCCTCGAGGTCCGCGCGATCAGGAAGGCCGAGCACATCACGCCTGTGTACAAGATGGTCGACACATGCTCTGCCGAGTTCGCGGCCGAGACCCCCTACTTCTATTCCACATACGGGAGCATGACCGAGTCCAAGCCGGACGACGGGAAGAAGAAGGTTGTCATCGTCGGAGGCGGCCCCATCAGGATCGGGCAGGGGATCGAGTTCGACTACTGCTGCGTCCACGGGGTCATGGCCCTTCAGGAGGAAGGCGTCGATGCGGTCATCATCAACAACAATCCGGAAACGGTGTCAACCGACTACGATATCTCCGACAGGCTCTACTTCGAGCCCCTGACCCTCGAGGACGTGCTGAACGTCATCGAGGCCGAGGATGCGGACGGCGTCATCTGCCAGTACGGAGGGCAGACATCGGTCAATCTGGCCGTGGATCTGGAGAACGCCCTGAAAGGGTCGAAGACCAAGGTCCTGGGCACCAGCCCCGACCAGATGGACGTCGCCGAGGACAGGAGGAGGTTCTCCAAGCTCATGGACGACCTCCGGATCAAGCAGCCCAAGTCCGGCACCGGGTACTCCTTCGAGGAGGCCAAGGCCATCGCCGAGGACATCGGATATCCTGTGCTCGTCAGGCCCTCATACGTCCTGGGAGGAAGGGCGATGGAGATCGTCTACTCCACCGAGGAGCTGAAGACCTACGTCGACACCGCTGTCAGAGTGTCGAGGAACCACCCCATCCTCGTGGACA
This sequence comes from Segatella hominis, assembly GCA_963637225.1. Classification (GTDB taxonomy): domain Archaea; phylum Thermoplasmatota; class Thermoplasmata; order Methanomassiliicoccales; family Methanomethylophilaceae; genus Methanoprimaticola. The sequence goes on along the minus strand of CAVHMZ010000149.1, from coordinate 8,503 downwards.
AGTACCTCACCGAGGCCATCGAGATCGATGTGGACACCGTCTGCGACGGGACCGATGTGTACATCGGAGGCATAATGGAGCACGTGGAGTACGCCGGATGCCACTCCGGAGACGCCACCATGGTGCTTCCGCCGTTCACTCTCAAGCAGGAGATCATCGGCGAGATCGTATCGATCTCCGAGAAGGTCGCCCTCGCTCTGAAGATCAAGGGGCTCATGAACCTGCAGCTCGCCGTGAAGGACGGGCAGGTGTTCATGATCGAGGCCAACCCCAGGGCATCGAGGACGGTGCCCTTCATCTCGAAGGCCACCGGGATCCCCCTGGCCAAGATCGCCACCAAGATCATGCTGGGCAAGACCCTGAAGGACTTCGGCCTAAAGGGATACAGGCCCATCGACCACTATGCGGTCAAGGCATCGGTGTTCCCCTTCCTGAAGCTCCCCGGAGTGGATTCGATCCTCACTCCGGAGATGAAGTCCACCGGAGAGGTCATGGGAATCGACGAGGACTTCCACACCGCCTGCTACAAGGCGCTCATAGCCGCAGGGAACAAGCTCCCCATGAAGGGCGGAGTGTACGTGACCGTCAACGACCAGGACAAGCCCAGGATCGTGGACTCCGCGAGGAAGCTCAAGGAGATGGGATTCACCATCTACGCCACCAAGGGGACCTCGACCTACCTGAGAGAGCACGGCATCGAGACCACATCTGTGTTCAGGCTCGACGAGAGGCAGAACCCCAACGCAGTCGGGCTCATGAGGGACGGGAAGATCAACATGATCATCAACACCCCCTCGCTGAAATCCGGCGCCATCCGCGACGGATACACCATGCGCAGGCTGGCAGTCGAGCTGGAGATCCCCTTCATGACCACCGTTCAAGGCGCAGAGATCGCCGTCGGATCCATCCAGGTGGCCAGGTCCGGCAAGTTCGGCATCAGGAGCATGAAGGAGTTCCACGGCCTGAACGAGTGATATATTCAACCCCGGGCGGAGGGATCCTGCCCGGGGATTCCCTTCTCCAACCTTTTCCTGTTTTTCCGCGTGATTGGGCGCTTCTGCCATTTCTATAGATGTTGGTATTATGATACAACTCTCAAGTAAAATGTAGTTAATATAAGTACTGTAATACATTTTTTCTAATTTCTATCTTCAATAATTGTATTGTAATACTATTATTGAAATATCGTGAGGCCGTTCCTGTGCCATGGATCGCAGGATAATAGAACGCCCGGAATACATGTCGGAGCTGGAGGCGTTCCGTGACGACCGCGGCCATGTGAAGGTCATCACAGGGGTCAGAAGGTGCGGAAAGTCCACTCTCCTTGCGCTGTTCATCGACAGATTGAGGGCCGACGGCATCACCGACGACGAGATGCTCTTCATGAACTTCGAATCTTCCTCATTCAACAGCATAAAGGAACACGATGAGCTCGATGCTCATCTGAATGGCAAGGTCCCCGAGCATGGCCGTTTCTATCTGTTCCTGGATGAGATACAGAGGGTGCAGGGCTGGGAGATCACCGTCAGCGCGCTCATGGCGGACACAGAGGCCGACATCTACATCACCGGATCGAACGCCCATCTCCTTTCGACCGATCTGGCCACATACCTTACTGGCCGCTATGTCGAGATAAGGATGCTGCCGATGTCGTTCAAGGAATGCATGGAGCTCAGGGGAGATGGGAGGAGGCCCGAGGACGTCTTCAAAGAGTATCTCGAGTACGGCGGATTCCCGGGGATAGATCCTGCCATGGGCCCGCAGGCGGTTTCGGCCATGTTCGACGATCTCTACGCATCCATCGTCTACAGGGACATGGTCATCCGCGGAAACGTCAGGAAGCCAGAAGAGATAGGGAAGATGGTCACCTACCTGATGCTCAACATCGGGAACCCAATAGAGGCTGCGACCATGGCCAAGGAGCTCCGCATGAACCCTCGCACAATCGAGAAGTACATGGCCATCATGCAAGGGGCGTGTATATTCTACAGGGCAGACAGATACGACCTGAGGTCTACGGCGCTGAGCCCCACCCCCAAGTACTATGTCGTGGACACCGGCATCCGCAACAATGCCGTGGGCATGGCCGGCAAGGACCGCGGGAGAGTGCTCGAGAACCTCGTATTCCTGGAGCTCAAGCGCAGAGGATATGGCGTCGTAGCCGGGAAGAGGGATGCCAAAGAGGTGGATTTCGTCACTGAGAAGGGCGGCAGGAAGGCATATTGGCAGGTTTGCCTGGGCTATAATGACGAGAAGACGGAAGCCCGTGAGCTGGCTCCGCTCAGGGCGATAAAGGACAGCAATCCGAAGACAGTCATACTGATGGATGCACAGGGGGACTCTGTAACCGGAGACGGCATAAGGGAGATGGGGATAACGGACTTCCTGCTTGGAGATTGGCGATGCAGGACCGGCCGATCAGACCTCTTCAGGGCATTCGGCGTTCCGTCCGCACAGCCCATGCCTCCTCATTCTGGCCTCTCTGAGATCGCAGAGGGTGTTGAGCCTGTCCGGCCGGACCTTCACTGTGCGGTCTTCCGCAGTCAGCTCGGGGACGATGCCCCTCCTGCAGAGCGATTCCATGAGTATGTCCAGGTCGGCCAGGGACTCTCCGAGGCCGATGGAGATGCGTGCCGAGATCCTTCCTTTGCCGATGAGCTCGGAAGCATCCTTCAGGAGCTCCAGTCTGGATTCGGGGTCGTACCTGTCGTCCGGCGTCACGAGGGCCACTTCTATGGTGTCCGCGCCTGCTTCGGCCAGGGCCTTGGCATCATCGGGCGACGAGATCTCCGTCCTGGAGGCTATGCGGGCATCCGGATAAGTCTCCTTCAGGACCTTGACGGCAACGGCTGCTGTGCTTACATCATCGGCAAGGGCCTCTATCGTGGTTATCCTGTAAATCTTGCCGTAGGCACGCATCTCTTCCAGAGCCTTGCCGTCGATGCTCCCGTCGATGAACACGATTGCATGGGCATCTTCGGAATCGGGCTCGATGAGCATGCGGACGTTCTCGGTGGAGAACGATACTACGGGGTCAACCTTCACCGAGCGGATGAACCTGGAGCCGCGGCGCCTGACCTCGTAGCCTCCCTCGCCGTTCTTGGCGAGCTCGAACTCAGGCTCCGAATCGGAAACATCCATCAGGACCTTCTGCCCTTTGAAGGACACGATCACGGAGCCGGTGGAGGCCACGGAGCGAGCCAGCATGACCGGTAGCTTGGTACCGTCTGCGAAGGCGGCGGGGCCGCCCAGCCTGAGGAGCGCCAGGCGCCTCAGATCCTCTTCCATTTGGCACCCTCTGAAGAGTCTTCGAGCGAGAACCCTGCTTCCTTCACGCGGTCGCGGATGACGTCTGCGAGGTCGTACATCTTGCGCTTCCTCAGCTCCTGACGAAGGTCGATGAGGATCGACATGACGGAATCGAGCTCCTCTCCGGTCTCCTCGTCCTTGGGCAGGATGCCTAGGATGCCGTCGAACTCCCTCATAAGGGAGATCTGCGCCTCAGCGGTCGTGACGGTCATGGATTTCGACGCCATGGAGATGTTGGAGTCCTTGGCCATCTCGAAGAGGATGCCGATGGCCTCGCGCGTGTTGAAGTTGGAGTCCATGGCCTCTTTGAAGCTGCTCCTGTACCCTTCGATGAGGGCCTCGTCGCACGCTCCCTCGGGAGCGGTGCGGATGTATGCCTGGAGCTCGCGGTAGTTGTTGACGATCTTCCCCAGCGCCGCTTCCGCCTCCATGATCATGTCCTCTCCGTAGACCAGGGGGCTCATGTAGCCGGTGTTCAGGAAGTAGAACCTGACAGTCTCCGTGGAGTATTTGGCCAGGACATCCTTGACCGTGAAGAAGTTCCCAAGGGACTTGGACATTTTCTCCTCCTTGCTCATGCCGTGGCCTTTGACTTGTAGCATACCGTTGTGCATCCAATAGTTGGACAGCGGCTTGCCGGTGACGGCCTCGGTCTGGAGGATCTCGTTCTCGTGGTGGGGGAAGATGAGGTCGTTCCCTCCGCCGTGGATGTCTATCTGCTCGCCCAGGTACCTGTAGATCATCGCCGAGCATTCGATATGCCATCCGGGCCTGCCCTTGCCCCATGGGGAGTCCCATGAGATCTCTCCGGGCTTGGCCGCCTTCCAGACGGCGAAGTCCAGCGGGTCTCTCTTGTAAGGGTCGGCGGCGATCCTCCCGGATGAGCGCAGGGAGTCGATGGTCTGGTTGGTGAGCCTTCCGTAGTCCTTCACCTTGTTGACGTCGAAGTACACGCTGCCGTCCTCTGCGGCATAGGCGAATCCGTTGTCGATGATCTTCTGGACCATGGCGATGATGTCGCCGATGCACTCGCTCGCCTTGGGGTAGAAATCGGCGCGGTTGATTCCGAGCTTGGCGGCATCTTCGAAGTAGCGCTCGATGTACCTGGCAGAAAGCTCGAGGGGCGTGACGCCCTCCTTCTCCGCGCGGATGATGATTTTGTCGTCGACGTCGGTGAAGTTGGTGACGTGGGTGACCTCGTATCCAGAGTATCTGAGGTAGCGGGCGACCATGTCGAAGACGATCATGCTGCGCGCGTGGCCCATGTGGATGTCGTCGTATACGGTGACTCCGCAGACGTACATCTTGACCTTCCCGGGCTCTATGGGCTTGAATTCCTCATCCGAGTTGGTGAGGGTGTTGTGGATCCTGAGCGTCATCGCTCCGCGATGAGCGCTCTTCATTATATAATATGTCCGTGTGCCAGGCCATCCGGCGGGAAGCCCTGCCGGATGAAAAGGCTCACCGGGAGCTCAGGCGCTTCTGGAGGGCGGCGACCTCGGCGCGTAGCATCTCGATCTCGCACTCCATGGAGGCGATGGCATCTCTGACGGGGTCGGGGAGCTCGTTGTGCATCAGGTCGCAGTCGCAGGTCTTCAGCCCGGCCTTCCTGACGATCTTCCCCGGAACGCCGACGACGGTGCAGTCGTCGGGGACGTCCTTGAGGACTACCGATCCCGCTCCGATGCGCACGTTGCTCCCGATGGTGATGTTGCCCAGGACGGACGCGTTGCATCCTATGACCACGTGGTTCCCGATGGTCGGGTGCCTCTTGCCCTTGTTGAAGGACACTCCCCCCAGGGTTACGCCCTGGTAGATGGAGACGTTCTCTCCCACGATGGCCGTCTCTCCGATGACGACTCCGGTGGCGTGGTCGATGAAGAACCTCTTCCCGATCTGCGCTCCGGGATGGATGTCGCATCCGGTGAGCTGGTGGGCCAGGGCGTTGACCTCCCTCGCTTCCAGCTTCTTGCCCTCGTTCCAGAGCCCGTGGCTCAGGCGGTACATGGAGACGGCTTGGAGCCCGGTGTGGAACCTGCGGGCATCCTCTTCGTTCACGATCGCGGGATCCTTCTCCATCGCGACCGCCAGGTCGTCGGGGTCGATGTCGTATTCTATCATTGCTCGAACTCTCCGTTGTCTCTGGAGAAGTTCACCGTCGGGCAGGGCCCGAAGCAGTCCTTGCAGAATATGCAGTCGTCCTCGTGGATGTGGACCTTCCCGTCCTCCATGTAGAGTGCGCCCGGGTCGCATCTGGCCGCGCACAGCCCGCATCCGACGCACTGCTCCGCTCTGACGATCACCTGGAACGCCTCGTCCACATGGGTCCTGGCGTCGTGCTCCACGTTCGCCTTGCATATGATCGAGCCTTCCCTGTATATGGTCGTGTAGTCAGCCGAGATGTACTCCCCGTCCGGATCCACCTCCACCACCCAGCCTATGGCATGGCAGAAGGGCTTCACCTTCGCCAGGTCTATCGGCCTGGACAGCGCGGCCTCTATGCTGAAGCCTATGGTGCACGGGGAATACCCTTCCTGCACCTTCATGGTCAATGGCCCGTTCTCAGGAACCTTCGTCTGCTTGGTCAATTCAGTCACTTCTCTGCCGGTAACGCGATGGACTTCCTCGCGGATGGATTTCGGCGCGTTCTTCCATCTCCACAGGCCGAAGTCCTTCCACTCCTGCGGAAGGCCCCTGTCTTGCATGTACTTGTCGAGGTACCCGTCCCACCGGCCCCATCTGGAGCTGATGCCTGCGATGGCGTCGAACTCGGCAAGGTCCGATGCGGGGCACAGGAAGCATCCGATGCGATCCAGCCCGCGCGCGTACCATACGTTGAAAGGCTCTTTCTTATAGAAAAGATAGAGCCAAACATGCATGGCGCTCCAGTGCTGGATCGGGGACGCTCCGGTCTGCCCGGGGGTCCACGGATTGGTCCAGATCCTCGGCTTGGCGTTGCGCGCCTCGGATTCGTACTTCCTCTGGCCGATGAACGAGAGCACTCCGTCGGGGAAGTTCTTGTTGATGGCTCCGACGGTGGGCCCCAGCTTGTTGGTCTTGCAGCACCATCTGAAGTCCTTCGCGGGAGGCCCGAAGTAGACCAGGTTCCCGAAGAAGGCGTCTGTGGGAGCCTTCTCTTCGATGAGCTTCAGGCCATGGAGCCTGCAGATGTCGTGGACGTGCTGGACGGTTTCGTCGAATTCCAGGCCGGTGTCCACGAAGAGCACCGGGAGGCTGAGCCCTGCGTCCACGGTGAGGACGAGGGTGGCCAGGGAGTCCTTGCCGCCGGAGAACGAGACGATGGCAGGCTTGCCGACCTTCTCGATCGTGTTCTTGATGAACCCCACCGCCTCGTCCCGGCGCTTGACGATGACATTCTCGTTCGCCGCGACGACGTCGTCCCATGTATGGCAGGCGTCCAGGTCCCTGAACTCCTCCGGCTTGTACCATCTGGTCTTGACGGCCACGCCCTTCTTGGACTCCACCATCTCGGGGCCGGCCATCCTCGCCATGCCTGTTCCGACGACCTCCCTTCCGGGGCCGACGATGAGGATCTCGTCCCCCGCCTTGATTTCGGGGTCTGCCTCGGTCACGCCGGGGGCCATCAGGTTCTTGCTCTCCCTGACGAAGGGGATCGCGCCGGGGTCGCAGAGGACGTACCCCTTGCTGTACGCCTTGCCTATGCGGTAGGCCCCCTGCATCCTGGCGACGAACTTCCATCCCGAGCCCATGTCGTAGCGCATGGACCCGATGATGGCCCCGTCGACGATGACCTCGTCCATCCTGTCCAGGGCCGGGGCCTTGGACAGGATGACGGGGTGCCCTTCGGGGAGCACGGCCAGGCCGGTGCCCTCCCCGTAGTCCCTGTCGAGCGTCGACCTGATGAGGTCGATGTCGTGCTGGAATGCCGGGCGGGCGTCTCCCGGAGGGGTCAGCTGGATCTCCTCCGTCGGGCTCCCGCATGCAGGGCACTCCTTGGACTCCAGTATCGGAAGGTTGCACCCGTAGCACCATCTCAGATGATTCTTGCCTAGCCGTATAGCTCCCATGATGGCTCCCCTATCGGGTTTATGTATTAAGGTTCTGTTCAGGACCTCCTGACAGCCACTGCCAGCAGCGCGATCACCATGGCCGCGACGCCGGTGGCGATGGCCAATGTCGTGCCGCTGATGCCGAAGCTCGAGAGCACGCTTCCGTCGCCGTCCCGGTCTGCGCCGGAGCTGTCGTCTTTGTCCTTGTCGTCCGTGTCTGTGGTCGTGTCTGTGCTGGGCCGGGACTCGGATCCATCGTCCCAAACGGCGTAGAGCGCAATATCCGCTGTCGGCTTCAGCACGTCTCCGTTTAGCTTGGAGACCTTGCCGCCGTCGGTCAGCGACCATCCCTTGAATGCGTGTCCGTCCCTTGTCAGCTTCATGTCGATCAGGCACTCGTCCCCGTCGACGACCTTGACGACGCCCATCACGGCGCCTTCGGAGTAGTACGTAATGCTGTGCGTCTTCTCGGACCATACGGCCTCCAGATTCGTGTCCTTGGTCAGGACGAAGCTGCCGCCTTTGGCGAAGGTGGTGCCGTTGAGCGACCATCCCGCGAACGCCCTGCCCTCGCGGATAGGGTCGTCCACGGTTATCGTGAACTCCGAGCCGTCGTAGCCCTTGCAGGCGGAGACGGCCTTGCCGTCGTCCATGAAGGTGACTGTGAACTCCTTCCTGTCCTCCCAGACGGCTGTGAGGACGATGTCCCCTCCGGGAGAGAGGACATCTCCGTGCACATACGAGCTGCGTCCGTCGGTCCATTTCGTGAACCTCTTCGACTCGGACACGGGGTCTTCGGCGGTGATCGTGAACTCGTCGCCTTCTTTGCAGGTGCCGATCTTGACGATGACCTCTCCGTCCATGAAGGTGACCGTGAAGTCGTCCAGCTCCCTCCATGCCGCTTCCACGACGATGTCGGATGACAGGGCGACGGACTGTCCGTCGGACACGGCCCTGCCGCCGATCTCCCAGGTCAGGAACACAAAGCCTTCCTTCTCGGGATGCTCCAGCCCGATGGTCACGGTGTCGCCGTCGTATCCGGAGGACTCCTTGAGGACAACGTCTCCGTCCACGTACTTGACGGAGAAGACGTCGAGCTTCTCCCAGACGGCAGTCAGGACTGCTGCGCCGTCGAGGTCCAGGACATCGCCGACGGAGACGGT
>CAVHMZ010000148.1:0-4425 GCA_963637225.1 Segatella hominis | reverse complement strand
AGAAGCGCCGAGAGGGAGATTTGAACTCCCGAGGGAAAGTTCCCACGAGCTTTCCAGGCTCGCGCCTTACCGGGCTGGGCCATCTCGGCTTGTGAGTCGGGGGAATTGGTCACGTTATTAATAACTTTCTGAAAGGCCCAGGTCAGACGCCCCAGTCCACATCGGATCTGTAGTCCTCCAGGTGGCGGCGGGCCTCTCTGGCCTCTGCGAGCTCGCCGGTGTCCACGCGCATGATCGCCACTCCCTCTCCGATGCCGCATTCCGCGACCGTCCTGCCGAAGGGGTCCAGTCCGCGGGAGCATCCGTGCATGAGGCAGCCGTTCATCTCGCCGACGTTGTTGACGTAAGCCATATAGGTGACGTCCTCCAGCGCTCTCGCCGGGAGGACAGCGTCCAGGAAAGGCTTCGACTGGACTGCGGAGGCGGCGGCGCAGATATTGACGGACGCTCCGTTCAGGGAGCATCCGTGGAGGATCTCGGGGAAGAAGATGTCGTAGCAGATGCACATCCCGAACTTCACTCCGCGATACGAGCCCATGGCGGGCCCCTTCCCTGCGACGAACCCGTCCTCCGCATAGATTCCGAAGCGGGCCAGATGGGCCTTGTCGTAGAACGCGTCGCCGTCCGGGGACAGGAAGGCCAGCGAGTTGCACGTGCCTTCCGGGGAGAAGCGGGGCATCCCGAAGCAGACCGCTTTGCCGGTCTCGCGGCAGCAGTCGGACAGGATGCCGACCTGCATGGAGATCATCTCCTCCGTGCATCCTGTCGGAGCCCCGTAGCCTGTCAGGAACATCTCCGGGAAGACGAGGACGTCGGCCTCGACGGAATCCATGGCCTCGGCTATCAGCCCGGCGTTGGCGAACGCGGATCCCGGGACCGGCCTTGTCTGACACAGCGCTATCGAGAGCTCCATGCGGCAGGTATCCGCGGGGCTTGGTTAAACCTTGTCCAGCAGATGGGTATAAATCGCGTCGGGAAGATGCGGACAGCAATGCCCGGAGTCAAGATTCCGAATATAACGAAGGACGACGCGGACGCCCTGAAGGGGTTCATCAAGAGCACTGTGGACTCCATCGGTTGCGCCGGAGTCGTCATCGGCCTGAGCGGAGGGGTCGATTCGGCCACCGTCACCAAGCTTTGCGCGGACGCCATAGGCGCGGACAAGGTCCTCAACGTGTTCATGCCCTCCAGGGTCACCCCTGCGGAGGACTACAAGACGACGTCCGAGCTGAGCTCCATGTGGGGGACGGAGTACAAGGTCGTGGACATCCAGCCTGCAGTGGATGCGCTGGCCGCGGTGCTCCTCACGGGGAAGGAGACGCCTCTCGAGAGGGGGAACATCTCCGCCCGCTGCAGGATGATCGTGCTGTACAACCTGGCGAAGAAGAGGAACTACATCGTCATGGGGACGTCCAACCAGAGCGAGCTCATGATGGGGTATTTCACCAAGTTCGGGGACGGGGCATGCGACGTCACGCCGCTGGCCAACTACTACAAGACCGAGGTCAGGCAGCTCGCCGCGCTGATCGGCGTCCCGGAGCCCATAATCGCCAAGCCTCCGTCCGCGGGGCTGTGGGAGGGCCAGACCGATGAGTCGGAGATGGGGATAACCTATCATGACCTGGACGGGATCCTCTGTGACATGGAGCAGGACCGCACCGATGCAGAGATCGCGGCCGATACCGGGCTGGAGCGCGAGAAGGTCGCAGACATACGCCGCCAGGTCGAGTCCATGGCCCACAAGAGGGCGATGGCCATCAGGCCCAGCGACTTCTGAGCATCTTCGGACAGCCGCGGCATCGCACGCCGCGGCCGTCATTCCCGAGATTCCCTCCGATTCCATGCTGGATGGCGGCGAATCGGCAATTTTTGGATAGAAAGATTTATCAATAAGTTATTCATGCCTTGGTTTGTTGCTCCTGTGGTGTAGCGGCCAATCATGAAGCCCTCTCGAGGCTTCGACTCGGGTTCAAATCCCGACGGGAGCACTCATTTCCTTCTTCATCGTGCCGTTCCTATCGGGGTTCCCCATCGTTGCGTTCCTGTGTCCGGACGCGCATAGCGCTATCGATCCTGTCATCGCCGGCCGCATATCTGCCGACGGGCACGCCACAGCCCCGGCCGCGCCGGATGCGGCAGCGTCCGATCCCGGGCATCAGATCCTTATCGCGCCCAGCAGGAAGGCCGCCAGTCCGATGATCATCCCGAGCTTGGCCATCTTCTCCGCCTTGCGGGGGCTTTTGAAGACCATAGCCGCGCTGCAGATGAACACGATGTCTGCGACGACCACGGTGTAGTACAGGTCGCTATAGGTATCCCTGACCATCGGAAGGATGCTCAGAACCGGGCCCAGGATGAAGAACGCGCACGCGACGGCGGAGGAAGCCTTCACGCCTATGGACATCGGCAGGGTCTTGCGCCCTTCGTCGGAGTCCATGTCCTCTATGTCCTTGGCAATCTCTCTTCCGATTGACACCAGGCATGCCATGGCGGCCACGACGGCGTTGGCCATGACGTCGCCGACAAGGGCGCTTCCCAGCAGGAAGACCATCCCCGTCAGGACCGCGATGGTCAGGTTCCCGACGAACCCCCTCTGCTTGAGGAACATCTCGTAAGAGGCCATCAGGACCACGGCGATGGCGACTATCGCTATGCAGGCGGCGTCGAACGTGAAGAACGAGACGACGAACGATGCGGCCAGCAGCGCGATCCCCGCATTCCTGGCCTCTTCCGGCCTCATCCTGCCTGAGGGCACGGGCCTCTCGGGGTGGGCGGTCTTGTCGATCTCTCTGTCGATGTAGTCGTTGAGCGCGTTGCCGCCGCCGATGAACGCGAAGACGATGACAGCGGACACGCACAGGTTCCTCCAGTGGTCGGGCAGGCCGGCGCCCACGGCCATGAATGCCGCGATCATCAGGCCGAGAACGCCCATGACCGCGTTTCCCAAGCGGAATAGCTGGAGGTACCTGTTCATCGGAAACTTGACTGTCGATTACGGATAAAAAACCCGCAGTCGGAGCCAGGCGCCTGTTTTATACATCCATGCCATTGCCTTCCCAAGGTGCATGATGGAAGCGCAGGATGTCATAGGGCTGGTCCTGGTATACCTTATCATAGCGGCATCCCTGGGCGTTTCGCACTACTGCCGCAAGAAAAGGTACAGCGTGGACTACAGGAAGATAGTCCATGCCGGCGTGGGGCTCTTCGTCTTCGTCTGGTGGATGTTCACCGAGTCCTGGATAATGCTCCTGTTCTTCACCGTGCCGTTCGCGATCGTGCTGTTCGTAGCAATGTTCGACGGCAACAAGGTGTCCGATTCCGAGCTGGGGGACATCTCCAACAAGATGGGCCACAGGGCGGGGCTGTTCCTGTACGTGATTAGCATCAACCTGCTGGTGCTGTTCTTCTTCGACGGCCACTGGACCGCCGCGACCATCGGGATAGCGGCCATGACCTTCGGGGATTCCGCAGGGAGCGTCGTCGGGCGCAGGTACGGCAGGCACAAGACCGTCAACGGCAAATCGGCCGAGGGCAGCCTGGCGGTGTTCGCGATGACCGCCGTGTCCGCTGTCGCGCTGATACTCTTCTACGCATACCTTTCGTCCGAGGGCCTCTTCGCAGGCACCGCGGACCCGTCCGTGAACATACTGGCGGCCGGTGCCGCGGCGGGCGTGGTGGCATCCCTCTCGGAGATGCTCTGCCCCGGGCAGCTGGACAACATCGCCAACCCAATGCTGGTGGCGCTGGCGATGGTCGCGCTGGGGCTGTGATCCCATGGCATGGTATGTGGTGGACGGGATGGACGGGTCGGGCAAGACCACCACCGGCGGGATCCTCAAGCAGGAGCTGGAGTCCAGGGGGAGGAAGGTCCTGCTGATCGAGCATCCCAACCGCACCACGCGCCTGGGGAGGCTGGAGGCCAGCTTCCTGGAGAAGGAGGGGAAGGCAGCGATGGCGTTCGCGATCTCCCTGTACATCCTGGACGTGATCAGGTCGATCTGGCGCATGAAGCACGCGAAAGGGTACGACGATGTGGTGTTCGTCAGGTACATCATGGCGGCCTCCTACCTCCCGGAGGGCCTGGCGAAGATGGGATACAGGTTCTTCTCTTTCGTCCTTCCCGAGCCGGACAGGCGCGTCCTGGTCGACGTGGACGAGAACGTCGCCCTGGTCAGGATAAACGGCCGCGGGGATGCCCACGAGATGTTCGACGACCTGGAGTCCCTCAGGGAGACACGCCGGAAGATGCTGATCCTGGCGGACGGTTGGGATGTGCTGGACAACAGCGGTTCCCAGGACGATTCACGCAGATGGATATCCGATTTCCTGGACAGGGAGCCGGGCATCTGAGCGTCCGGGATCCGCGGCTTCTCATGCCGCGGGGCCGCCTTCTTGGAGCTTCTTCATCCTGTAGTTATACAGAGG
>CAVHMZ010000147.1:11759-12823 GCA_963637225.1 Segatella hominis | reverse complement strand
ACATTGTCTATCACATCCCCATTCAGAACAGCATGAAGGGATCTTCGACGGCCAGGAGATACGACCTCGTCATCTTCGATATGGACGGCACGATAGCAGACACTTCGCCCGGCATCTTCGACACGATCAAACTGGTCGCCAGGCAGATGGGATATAGGGTTCCTACCGATGAAGAGCTCAGGCAGAAATCATCCGGTCGCCTGAACGAGGATTTCGAGGGCCTTTTCGATATCGACAAGGACACGGCCAACGAGGCGCTGATGCTCATGGGAAGGCTGTACGAGGAGCACGGCCAGATGAACTGCGCTCCGTATCCGGGGATCAAGCAGCTCATCTCCGACATCCATGATGCAGGCATCAAGCTCTCCGTCGCCACCATGAAGCTTCAGGACACCACAGAGATCCAACTGAAGAGCTGGGGGATGCTGGACTGCTTCGATTCCGTCAACGGCGCGAGCATCTTGGCGCAGACCTCGAAGGCAGACCTCATCGAGAACGCCATGAACCATGCCGGAGTCACGAAAGAAAGGACGCTCATGATCGGAGACACGGGAAACGACCTCGCGAGCGCCATGAACTGCGGCACCGGCTTCATCGCCGTGACATACGGCTTCGGCTTCACCCGAGAGGTCTGTGAATCAAAGGGTTTGAAGTTCGCCGAGGATGCTGGCGGGCTCAGGCGCCTGATCCTTTGACGTAAGGGAGATATCTGGCAGAGATCACCGCGTTAATCGTCGACAGGATGTCCACATAGTTGTCTTCGAGGAGCTTGTCCACATCGTCCAGGGACTTCAGGTAGATCTTCTGATACTTGGACTCGGTCGAGCCCTCCACGGCATCCAGCACGGCTTTGAGGCTTGCGATCGTGCTCTCGAAAGTTGAGCAGTCCATGGCCAGTATGAGTTCGCAGATCTTGATGTCGTCTTTCAGGAATGCAACGATGTTCTCGGACGCATCTTCGGATATCGCGCCGCTGAATGATTTGTCGATGAACTCATCGATCTTCTTGGATTTCATCTCCATTATCACGGTCAGAAGCGCTCTTTGGCGATCTGTGCTGATGC
>CAVHMZ010000147.1:11279-11749 GCA_963637225.1 Segatella hominis | reverse complement strand
GTGATGATGCTGTCGAAGCTCGAAGGCTTCGGCTGCTCGGGCTCCTCGCTGCCGGAAGTTTCCGGACACGCGGGCTGCTCGGGCGCCGGCTCGGCTTCTGCGGTCTCGGGATTCCCTTCTTCCTGATCCGCAACAGATGTCAGCTCTGCAATCGCGGCCCTGAGCTCGTCGCGCTCCGACTCCACCGTGGCGACGGATTCCTGACAGTAGTCGAGCTGGGCGGAGAGCTGCTCGTTCCTGGTGCGAAGTGTCGCTACCTCCTCCTTCAGAGCGGCCAGCGCCTCCTTGCACTGGGCGATCTCCGAAACGGAGCAGTCCTTCAGCGAATCGATCTCCAGGCTGATGGAATCCAGGGATTTCTTCAGATTCTCGTTCTCGGAGAACAGCCTGTTGCGCTCCTCTTCCAGCTGGAGGATGATCTTGAGGTTCTTCGAGTTCTCGGCTTCCAGGCGGGCCACGTCGGATTGGAG
>CAVHMZ010000147.1:6851-11269 GCA_963637225.1 Segatella hominis | reverse complement strand
CGGATGGACTCGACAGCATCGGATATGAGCTGCTTCACATAGCCGAGGTCCGGCTGCTCGTAGATCGGAGGGGCCTTCAGGGCGTTGAACGCGTCCTCGTCCTCGGCCTCGCTGGGGGAGAGGCGGCATCTGTACTCCTGCAAGTCGATGGGCTCCAGAGCGATCTCCGCCCGGCCTTCAGTGTCCAGGAGGGCATCGCATCCGTTGATGTCGTCTCCGAGCATCTCGATGATCTCGATGTACTCGTCAATGTTCTCCTGATCGATCTTCGCCATCGAGGCGAAGATGAGGATCTCGTTCAGCTTACGGTCTTTGACCCTGGTCACAAGCCCTGCATCCCACATGGTTTCTGCATGGCGTTCAATGGTTATATTCCTGGCGAATGCCCCTCGCAAATGGGCCGGAAACGTCATTTTCCCTCCATTGCAGCCATCTTGTTCGACGATTTCGATCCGAATTCACTTTATCATTTATAAATGACGATTCAAAGTCTTATAAATTTTAACTATCTGGCACATACATCCCGCTTCATTCGTCGATTGTCGAATAACTAATTTTATAACATTAAATTGTAATAAATGTTCATCGAAAAATCTGAATTTCGATAGACAGTTTTTAATATAACTTCTCAGTAGACGTTAATTTTGGACAAAAACCGCTAAAGAAAGGCTTATCTATAACTTCCGTCTATTGTCGAATTCCGAGGTGTAGAAATTTGAGTTCTGCAATAGAAGTAAGGAGGGAGAATTTCCTGAAGAAGTCGGAAGAGCTGATCGAGCGCGATCCTTTCGCGTTCGCCGATGTTAGGAACACAGAAGACAAGCCGGTGCTCATCGGCAAGATATCGAACGGCAACAAGATCGCAGAACTCAGCGTTCAGACTTATGACGAGGGGTTCGCGATCAGGACCTCTCCCCAGGGCGGAAGGTTCGCGCCGGAGCTCAGGGCCCCCGTGGCGCTGAAGCTCATGGCGATCAACTGCAAGCTCAGGAGAGGGCTGTTCGTCGTGGATCCTGTCGACGGCGAGCTGAGCTTCAAGCACTTCGTCCCGTGCTACGACGATATGTCCGTGTCCGAGAAGTGCCTCTGGACCGAGCTCACGCTGGGCGTCCGCATGCTCAGCGCGTACATGGACGACATCCTCAAGGACCTCCCCGAGGAGAACGAGAGCGAGTTCGTCATCAATGAAGAGGGGGCGTGCTGAGATGGCGGGCTCTCTCGACGCATTCAGATGCTGGATGGCTCCTCCCGAGCCCGAGGCGTTCTCGGCCGTCTGCGGCCAAAGCCCTTCCGACGGCTGGGCCACGAAGGATGAGATCAAGGACGTGTTCGAGCTCATCGACCCCGGGTCCTTGCACGCAAGGTCCGGGATCCCCATCCACTACGTGAACGAGGGCAAGGCCTACATAGACTCCAGCGACCGCCACACCATGGTCATCGGCGGCACAGGCTCCAAGAAGAGCCGCTGCTGCCTCGGCCCTCTGACCGAGTTCATCGCCCCAACGTCCGAATCCGTCCTGGTGATAGACCCCAAGGGGGAGATTCTTGACTGGACCTACGGCTCCTTCAGGGCGCACGGCAGGGACGTGAGGGTCTTCGACCTCAGGACCCCCTCCACCGGCGACAGATGGAACCCCATGCACATGCCCTACGCCCTGATGATGAGCAAGGACCCCGGAGAGAGGAACCGCGGGATCCGCCTGATGTGCGAGCTCGCCGGCTATGTCATCCCCATGGACAACAAGGACCCCTACTGGCCTCTGGCCGCCAGGAGCCTGCTGTACGGGATGATGCTGTTCCTGGCCGATAAGGCCAAGGACGCTTCCGAAGTGACGTTCAGGAACCTGAACGACCTCATAGTCCAGTCTTTCGCGGACCAGGCCAGCATCGACAGGCTCGTGGCCAGCGTGAAGGACTCCAGCATCCTCACGGCCATTTCCACCGCGGCGCACAACGCCGAGTCCACCAGGAGGTGCATCCTGTCCTACGTCTTCACGGCCCTGTCCCCGTTCGTCACCGACCCCGACCTGGCCGACTCCATGTCCGGCAACGACATAGACATAATGACCGCCGGCAACGGCATGGATGCCATATTCCTGATCCTCCCGGACGAGAGGCCCGACCTCTCCCCGCTGGCGTCGGTGTTCGTCAGCCAGCTCTACGAGTCCCTGATCTGCAAGGCGCAGGCCTCCGACTCCAGGAAGCTGCCCGAGAGGTTCAACATCATCATCGACGAGTTCGGGAACCTGAACATCAACGGCATGGCCGGGATGATCACGGCCGCCAGGAGCAGAAACATCAGGTTCTGTCTGGCCGTCCAGTCCACCGACCAGCTGGACTATGCCTACGGCAGGAACGGCGCCGTCATCCTGAACAACTGCGGCAACATCGTGTACCTGTACTCCAGGGACATCCCGTTCCTGAAAGAGCTCAGCTATCTCCTGGGCAGCGATTCCAGGGGCGAGCCACTCATGACGCCCGGCCAGCTGATGAGGCTGGACATGGGCGAGGCCGTCATGATCTGCGGAAGGGGGAATCCCATCAGAGTGAAGCTGAAGGACATCAGGGACATCGTCGGTGCCGGCCAGGTCTTCAAGCCCGAGAAGAGGGCCCCTCTGAAGGCGAAGAAGTTCGATGTGTCCAGGTTCCTCCGCAGGAAGCCTGCAGGCGGCGATAGCCTTGATGCCCTTTTCGAGTGAGCGGCAGGTCGCCAGATGCGTTGCGGATTGGCTCCACAGGACGGAATGCGCCTTCCCGGACCAGCAGGAGGCAGAGGCCCTCATCGATCTGGCGGATGTATGGACCTCCTTGGGGAGGCCCGCCTCTGCCGAAGGCCTGGTGAAGGGGCTCTCCCGCCTCGGGCGGGAGCACTCCCTGGAATGGATGAGGCGCATGGGGTACCGCGACGGCCTGGAGCCCGCGATCGAGTATGTCTCCGACAGGGAAGAGAAAGTCTCCTTCTGCCTGAGGCACAGCCGCGCGCAATGCACCGCCTTGGCGTCCTCCGGCCCCGGGATCCTCTCCTGCGACAGGCGCTGCGGCCTCAAAGGCCCCAAGGACGAGGCCATGGCCGAGCTGCTGCTCCTTGCCGCCGAAGATGCTCTCCGCCACATCTGCTCCGAGTCCGTGGGCCCGCTCCAGTTCGAGATCCTCTCCGCCCTGGACGAGGCCCGCATCATCCTCGGGATCCCCGAGGTGTTTCCGGACGGGTGCGTCGGGCTTCCGCCCCGCAGGCACGATGCGCTGATCGCCGCCTTCCGCAGGATGGCGGATATCGCCGACGCGACCCTGCGGGCCGAAGCCGCGAAAGGCTTCGAAGTGAAAGAGCTGGACGGAGTGTTCCGCAAGGTCGTCTGCAGCGGATGCGGCGGCCCGGAGCGCGCGCAGGATATGCTGGACTGCATCGCGCGGGTCCCCCGCGACATCCTCCCGCTGCCTTCGGACGGAACGGTCCTGTCGATAGACGGATGCTCCGGAGACTGTCCTTGCTCCTGCTACGACAGCGCGTCCAGGACCGTCCGCGCATGCCCCGGCCGGCCGGAGATGCTCCTGGACTCCCTCGGCCGGGCGTACGATTTCGCCTGCGGCCTCTGGTCCGCCACGGAGAGGTTCGATCCGCTGTTCGAGGAGTTCATCACGGACATCTACGGCAGGATGCCCGCACTGAAGAAGGGCAGCATCAAGTGGTACCGTGCGAGGCAGGAGGTCTTCGCCCGCATGTACGAGCACCATCTGATCACATGGAGGGGCGGGTTCGAGGGCATATCCAAGGGGTTCGGCCCCGACCGCAAGGCATCCGAAGAGATTGACATGCTGTACGAGGAGAACCTGCTGTTCGGCAACAGGATGCCTGCCAGGCACAGGTCCATCGCCGACGGCAGCGAAGAACTCGTCTGGCAGATGCGCAACAAGACAGCCGCCGAAGACATCCTGTACGGCGGAAGGCATTGGAGGCTGGCGCGCGTCCGCGATTCGGGATCCGTGACCTACGCCGTCCTCGAGCCGGCTTCCGGCGAGGACGGCGGCCCGATGGCGCTCAAGCTCGTCGAAGGAATGTTCGGCGACTGGTGCGCAGTCGAAGCCGCGGATGACCGCTTGCCGGAAGCCCTTTCGGTCTGGCCGAGGGGGGATGCTGATGGATGACAGTTCCGACGACGGCCTCTGCACCGAGGGCGGATCCGCGTTCGGCGACGAGTTCCCGGTCTCAGACATGGAGGACCAGGCGCTCCAATCGGCGCTGGACGGCATCCGCTACCTGTACAGGGCGTGCCGCTATCCCACGGATCCGGTCGGGATCCTCTGCATTTTCGGGAAGCTGCCGGAGCAGGAGGTCCTCGGCCTGGTGGAGAGCATCGGCGCGACGGTTGCGCTGGAAGCGTCCGGACTGCTGGGGAAGACGGCCGTGAGCATCTGCGTTC
>CAVHMZ010000147.1:0-6841 GCA_963637225.1 Segatella hominis | reverse complement strand
GTTCAGGGGAAGCGCTGCATCTGCAAGGATGCGGCCGACGGCATCTCCGTCCCTACCGAGACTGATCTCCGCGTCAGGGATATTCTGGCCGAGTTCCTCCTCAGGGCTTGCTACGACCATGTCGCCAGGAAGCATGCCGGGACCGACTACGGCTCCAGGCACCTCCTGTTCATCATATCGAAGATGGGGGGCCGCTGGCTGGGGGACAGCGCCGTCGCAAGGATGGTCCCGGGGAACCTCGGCGACCTCGTCCAGGTCGGCATGATGCTGAGGGCCCTGGATGTCATCGACCGCAAGGTCGACGACGACAGGGTGCTGAAGGCCTATGTCGAACACAAAGGGAAGCCCCGCAGGACCCTGGAGCTGGAGCGCAAGACGCGCTTCCGCGAGATGTTCGCGGAAGTGGAGTTCGATCCCGATGTCACCGAAGACGACGAGCGCGGGATGTGGCTGTGCCTGCAGGACCTGATCGCAGAGGATCTGATTCCGGACACGGGGTTCCTGAAGGACGTGTGCCTGAAGGTGAGGAAGATCCCCGACCTCGGCGGTCAGTACTCGGACCTGTCTAAGATGCTGATAATCAGGGAATACGGGACTTTCGTCCATGAGTACGCCCACGCTTTGGACTACGCCAGAGGGTCGCTGAGCCATAAGGAGGAGTTCGCCACGGCCCTCATCTCCTACCGCATGGTGTTCGACTGGAACGTCAGGAACATGGAAGACCGTTCCAGAGACGGCTATTTCCGCTCGCCGGAGGAATGCTTCGCCAGGTGCTTCGAGATGTACGTCATGAGGCATCACGGGCCGTGCAAGCTCCTGAGGCCGTACTACCCCGAATGGGCGTATCCGAAGTCAGGGGTGCTGAATGGCTTCGTCGACAGGTACTTCGACGCCCTGTGCGGCAGGAAAAGCCGAGCGCGGCGCCTCAGCGCATCGCATCCAGCATCTTCACCGTGTCCTTCATCGCCGCCTTGAACCCCTTCAGGGCGGCGTGGACCAGTTTCTCCTGTTCCCTGTCGGATGCGAAGCTCCTCAGGTAATCCGCGTAAGCTTTCGGAGGCAGGTCGCTGGAGTCCAGCGAGGCGACGAGGCCGCTGCCTTCCAGCGAGGAGATCTTCTCGAAATCGCCCATGTAGTACGCGGAGGCGGCTTCGCAGTATTGGATCTCGAGCTTCAGCCACTCGGCCATGTCCAGGAGGTAGGCTGTATGGTTGGCGTTGTCGAAGGCGCGGTTGATGATCGCCTCCCTTTCCGCCTTCTTCCGATCGGCCGCCGCAGAGAGGATCTGCGAGAGCTCCGCCCTGCTCATCTGCTGATTCTTCGCCATCGCTGTGCGCCTCCGGAACGGTCCATGATGTTCTCCTCTATAATGGAATCGAGCTTCGCGGCCAGCTCGATGGTCAGGCGGAGGGCCTCCTCCTTGGAATCGGATATGCGGTTCCTGAACGACCATATCTGGTATGGCATGAACTTGATGTTCCCGCGGCCGGAACGGATCTCAAGCGTCACGGAGTCGAACTCCTTCGAGGCCTTCTTCAGCTGCTCGGGGGAGATGGGGCGGAGCAGGGCCCTGCCGCCGTCGACGGAGTTGAAGGCAACTTTCCTGTCGTCTACGGAGATCGAGAACCCCTCGATCTCGCTGTACGAGAGGACGGGTATGCACCTGTTAGCACACCTCCCCTTGAAGAACAGGCGATGGGCATCGTCGAACCTCAGGTCCCCGTAGGAGGCCGTCTCGGAAAAGGACTCGATCCTCTCCAGGATCTCGGGGTCCCTGACGTGCATCCCCTTCACATCCTCTACCGTCGGATCTGCGAACGCGCGGTTCATCGGGACGCACATCCCGCACACGCAGCCGTCGGAGATCCTCACCACTCCGGGCCTGATGCCGCACACGGCGCACATGCCCGGCTCTTCGCGCTTCTTCCTGAGAGCGATCATCGGCTCGCTTCCTGAGCTCTATCCTCATGCACGGGCCGTCGACAAGGTCCCCGTTGGCCCGGGAGAACCTGTATGTATGGCCGTTGAACTCGAACTCCATCCCGTCCCAGCCGGAGAAGGGCGACGATATCGCGCCTCCGGCGACGGTGCAGACAACGTTGAACAGCTCGCTGGACGATATCGGCAGGTCCACAGCCTCCACCTCGTCCAGGCAGAAGTCCTTCATCCCCGTGGTCACGGCGCTGTGCGTTCCTCCGTCGGCGTACAGGCTCGGCCACACCAGGAGATGCCACGGCACGATCTTGTCCGAGAGCATCCCGTCGGCGCCCTCGGACCACATGGCCGGAGAGTAGACGATCTCGTTCCTGTAGACTCCGAAGCAGTTCCGGTCTATGCACGAATCGGTCAGCTTTAGCATGTCCAGGGCGGAGTCGAGGTTCCTGCTGCTGTTGTTGACCACCGCGATGATCAGGTGGCCCCTGTAGGACCTGGCGGCGGCGACCATGGCCCCGCGGTCCATGTAGTTCCTCTGCGCGGCCTCCTCGATCTCGGTGCCCGGGATCCTGGAGCCCACCATGGAGACAAGCACCATGTTGCCGTCGAGCGAGCCGACTATCTGGCCGTCTTCGACCTGCAGCGCTGTCAGAGCGATCCCCCATCTGTCGCGGAGCTTGGCCAGGACCGCCAGGGGGTCCCATTTGGGCTTCTTGAGCAGGACCATGGACACGAAGGGCCCGCCCGCGTGCCTGAGGACGGGCTGGAGGTCGGCATCGAAGTCCACGATGCGCTCGCTGCCCGATTGGTCCGACTGGACCAAGCGGACGCTCAGGTCCGGGCGGACGGACACGTGCTTGAGGCTCAGGATCAGGTCGCCGGAGCCTTTGGACAGCGACTGCGCCGCATCGGCTATCATCCCGTCCAGGCTCGACAGGATCCTCGTCACGCCTTTCGGGTCCAGGCGGGAGACGAAAGCCTCGTTCATCTCCAATGTGAATGTCGCGGCGCGGTCGGAGACCATGAATGTGCAATGGGGATTATCGGAAGACCAGCTCTGCGCTCCGACGGCATCCTTGAAGGCTGACAGAGCGGCTCTGTCGCATACCATCCAATCCGCCAGGGAAGACATGTCTGTGGAATAGTCCACCCAGCTGCCGAATGCGTCGGAGTCGTCGAACCTGATGCGCAGGGCAAGGGCCTCGGAGAGCGGGCGCCCGCCCCTGTAGATGTCCGCAGCCTGCAGGAGCCCTTCGATGCCGTCCACGGCCTTCGCCGCGCCTTCTGAGTCGCCGAGAGCATAGCGGGCCAGCGAAAGCAGGAACCTCATGTGGGCGTCTTGGGGGAACAGCTTCGCTCCGCGCTCCAGGAACTCAAGGGCCATGGAGGCCTTGCCGGAGTACGCCAGGGACTCTCCGTAGCGCCTGTACCATTCGGCGCATCCGGATCCCTCGGATTCCAGCGGCCCGAGCCATTTGACGGCGGCCCAGAACGCCTCGTAGTTGCAGGTGGCCTTGCAGGCCTTCGCCATCGCCAGGGCTATGTAGAGGTCCTTGGTGGCCTGGTCCTCGGTGAACCTTCCGTCGGCCACGCCGTGCTCGATCATGGAGGACAGCGTCGCCGCCATGGAGGGCCCGCGGACGTACTCGTTGCCTGCGAATCCCTGGAGGACCTCCACCTCTTCATCGGTCAGCAGTGTCGATACCTCTTTCCCGTCGCTGTAGGCTGCCATGACCGGCGATTCGATGGGCCGTTGATAAAGGTTCGGTGCGGAGCTCCCGTCAGGACGATTTCCCGGCCGGGGTCTGGATCCTCATGTAGTCTCCGGCGCCTTTGACCCCCAGCTCCATCGCCCTGATCAGATGCTTCTCCGCTTCCGCGATGTTCCCGGACTTCATCAGCGCTTCGGCAAGGTCATGGTGCAGGCCGACCAGCAGCTCGGCGTCCGGCATCCTGCCGCAGTCGAACAGGTTCTCCATCACCGTCACCGCGGACTTCAGGTCCAGCATGTAAACATCGTCCTGCCCGAGAGAGCTGTCCACGTCGGCCTTGGCCGCGAACGTCATGGCGAGGTCGGAAGGCTCCTCCAGGCGCCCTTCTTCCATAAGCGCCAGGCCCTCATCGATGGACCGGGCATACGTCTCCGAGGCTTCTTGCCCCTTCTCGAGCCATGCGAGGGCCTCGGCCTGCAGGTTCAGGAGGTCGAATAGCCTGTTCCGGTGCCAATGGTCGGACTTCCTGCCGATGGCCGATATGCCCTTCTCGATGAAGGCCAGGGCCTCCTCCGGATGCTCCGTGTCCAGGAGGTAGTCGGCCGAGTCGATGCACATCCTGACGAGCGAGCGCTCGTCGTAGTGCCTGGAGGATCCCTTCAGCTCTTCCAGCCTGGAAGCTGCGATGATGTACTCTCCGGAAGGGTCCTCGCCCATGTCGTACAGGATGCGCGCGATTGCCGCATGCATCTTGACGAACGTCCCGGGATCGACCCTCCCGCCCTGTTCTTCGATGCTCTCGGAGATGCCGATAGCCGATTCCAGGTCGTCCAGCGCGGATGTCCGGTAGCCGAGCATCTGGAGCACGCTGCCGCGGTTGGTGTAGGCTTCCATGAGCTCTTCGGAGGAGCTGCCCTCCTCGAGGCCGTTGACCCTGTCGTTGAGCTCGGCCAGTACGGATTCCAGATGTGCTTCGGATGCATCCATCGCCTGCTCAATCCCCGATACCCGATATAACGGTGACGGAACGGCGCCATAGCAAACGATTAACATCCCCGCGCATTACGGCGGAGCATGAACCACAAGAGGATACTGGCGATCCATGACATCTCATGCGTAGGCAGATGCTCCCTGACGGTCGCTCTCCCCATCGTGTCCTCGGTGGGGATCGAATGCTCGGTGCTGCCCACCGCTGTCCTTTCCACCCACACCGGCGGATTCACCGGGTACACGTACAGGGACCTGACATCCGACATGATGCCCATCGACGAGCACTGGAAGACGCTGGACCTGAAGTTCGACGCTTTCTACTCAGGGTTCCTGGGTTCCTTCGAGCAGATCGACATCGTCGGGAAGCTGTTCGACGACCTCTCCCACGAGGGCTCCCGCATCTACGTGGACCCCGTGATGGCCGACAAGGGGAAGCTCTACCCCGTCTTCGGGTCCGATTTCCCCGCCGGCATGAGGAAGCTCTGCGAGAAGGCGCACGTCATCATGCCCAACATGACCGAGCTGACGCTGATGCTCGGCGAGGAGTACGTGGACGGCCCCTGCACCCATGAATACGTGGACGGCATGTTCGAGAAGGCCCGCGCGTTCGGCGCGGAGCAGATCGTGATAACCGGAGTGAGCTTCCGGGAAGGCCAGGTCGGAGCCGTCTTCAAAGACTACCGCACCGGCGAGACCGGAGAGGCCATGGGGCCGGAGATCCCCGGATACTACCACGGCACCGGCGATGTCTTCGGCTCCCTGCTGGTCGCCTCCCTGGAATCCGGATTGACCCTAGCGGATGCCGTGAACGCCGCCGTGGACTTCACTGTCGAGAGCATCGTGAACACCCATTCGTCGGGAGAGGACGTGAGGTACGGAGTCAACTTCGAGCCCGGGCTGGAGAGATTCGCCCACACTGTGAGGTCTTCGGCTGCCGGCATGGAGGTCGTCCCGGCCGTTTCGGACACCGACCTCAGGATCATCTCCTCGCTTGCCAGGAGCATATGGCGCGAGTGCTACGAGGGCATCGTCTCCCCAGAGCAGACGGAGTACATGCTGGAGCGCTTCCTGAGCTTCGAGTCCCTGAAGCGGCAGCTCTCGGACGGATGCACCTATCTGATGGCCGTGGCCAAGGGCGAGCCTGTCGGGTTCGTCGGGTTCAAGGCTGAGGATGATTGCATGTTCCTCTCGAAGCTCTACATCCTGAAGGAGCACCGCGGCAACGGGTACTCGGCGAAGCTCATAGGCAGGGTATGCGATGCAGCAAAGGCTGCAGGCCTCGGATCTGTCAGGCTGACAGTGAACAGGCAAAACGCCCATTCCGTGGATGTCTACGAGCACTGCGGCTTCGTCAAAGTGCGCGAAGAGGACAATCCCATCGGCGGCGGATTCACGATGTACGACTTCGTCATGGAGAAGAAGGTCTGAGATGTTCATCCCCACGACCTCCCGCGAGGTCAGGCGCATGGGCTGGGACGCCCTGGACATCATACTGGTCTCTGGCGACACCTATGCGGACACGCCGTACAACGGCACGGCCCTTATCGGGCATTGGCTGATCGACCGCGGCTACAGGGTCGGGATAATAGCGCAGCCGCGGACGGACTCTCCGGACGACATCGCCAGGCTGGGGATGCCCGAGCTGTTCTGGTCCGTGTCGGCGGGATGCGTGGACTCCATGGTGGCCAACTACACCCCGACCAGGAAGTTCAGGAAGGAGGACGACTTCACCCCGGGAGGAGCGAACGACCGCCGCCCCGACCGCGCGACCATCGCGTACACCAACCTGATCAAGAAGCACGCCAAGGGGAAGCCGGTCTTCCTGGCGGGGATCGAGGCGAGCCTCAGGCGCATCGCCCATTACGACTACTGGTCCGATTCCGTCAGGAGATCTGTGCTTTTCGATTCCAAGGCCGACGGGATAATCTACGGCATGGCCGAGCTGGCGACTCTGGAGGTCGCCCGTTGCATAAGGGACGGCGAGGACTGGAAGGACGTGCCCGGGACCTGCTATGCGTCCAAGGAGAGGCCCCTGGATGCGATAGAGATGCCCTCGTTCGAGGAGGTCCGCGGCGACAGGGCCGCCTTCATGTCCGCGTTCAGGATCTTCAGGGACAACTGCGACCCGATCACCGCCAAGCCCCTCTGCCAGCTGCACGGAGACCGTTACCTTGTGCAGAACAGGCCCCAGAGGCCGCTGACGT
>CAVHMZ010000146.1:5580-8369 GCA_963637225.1 Segatella hominis | reverse complement strand
GCCACACCCCCATCGAGTACCTGCAGGTCCCCCAGTGGTTCCTGAAGACCACCGATTTCAAGGACATCATCCTCAAGAGGGCCTCGGAGATCAACTGGTTCCCCGAGTTCATGAAGATCAGGCTCGAGGACTGGACCAACTCCCTGGAGTGGGACTGGGTCCTCAGCAGGCAGAGGATATTCGCCACGCCCATCCCCATATGGGAGTGCGCCAAGTGCGGGCACGCGGTGTGCGCGGCGAGAGAGCAGTGCTACGTGGACCCCACCCTGGACGTCCCGCCGGTGGAGAAGTGCCCCGAGTGCGGCGGAGAGCTCGTCGGGTGCACCGACGTCTTCGACACATGGATGGACTCCTCGGGCTCGTCGCTGTACAACACCTTCTGGGGAAGGGACGAGGAGCTCCACAGGAAGCTGTGGCCCATGTCCCTCAGGCCCCAGTCCCACGACATCATCCGGACCTGGGCGTTTTACTCCATCCTGAGGGCCCAGCAGATCGAGGGCTCGATCCCCTGGGAGAACATCATGATCCACGGGTTCATCATGGCCCCCGACGGGACCCCCATGCACTCGTCCATCGGGAACGTCATCAACCCGATCCCGATCCTGGAGAACTACGGAGCGGATGCCCTCAGGTACTACGCAGCCACCTGCTCGCTGGGGATCGACCATGCCTTCAGGGAGAAGGACGTCATCCGCGGAAGGAAGCTGTGCAACAAGGTGTTCAACATCGGCCAGTTTGCCGGAAGGTTCTTCGACGGAGTCCCCAAGGAGATGCCCGAGCTGAGGGTCGCCGACAGGTGGATCCTCTCCAAGTACTCCGCGACGGTCGAGACGGTGACGGAATGCTTCGAGTCCTACCAGTTCGACAAGGCCATGAAGGAGGTCGAGGCCTTCATCTGGCATGAGCTCGCCGACAACTACATCGAGATGGCCAAGGGCAGGAGCGACGGCGCCGTCAAGTGGACGCTGTACAGCGTGCTTCTCGGGAGCCTGAAGATGCTGGCGCCCTTCATGCCCCACGTGACCGAGGAGGTCTACCAGGAGAGGTTCAGGGCAGCCGAGGGATGCCGGAGCATCCATCTGACCTCCTGGCCGGAGCCCGTCCTCAGGGACGGTTCCGCGGAGCAGGCGGGGGAGCTGCTGGCCGACGTGCTGGCCGCCGTCCGTTCCTGGAAGTCCGACAAGAAGATCCCGCTGAACGCCGAGCTGGGGATGATCGAGCTCGTCGGAGCCGACGCCCAGATCCTCTCGCAGACAGTGGACGACATCAGGGAGACCACCAAGGCCAAGGAAGTCAGGGTCGCTCCCGAAGCGGAGCTGACCGAGGAGGTTGTCGGAGTCAAGCCCGTCCATGCCAAGCTCGGGCCCGCGTTCAAGGCCCAGGCCAAGGCCATCGTCTCCGCCGTCGCGGCCATGCCCCTTCCGGATGCGGCCGCGGCTCTCGCGGGAGGATCCATCTCCCTGGACATCGATGGAGATAAGGTGGAGGTCCCCGCCGAGTACTTCGAGCTGGACAAGCGCCTCATGCTCGGCGGCAAGGCCGTCGAGACCATCCAGGTCGGAAACGTCCTGGTGCTCATCGAGCAGTGAAACCGGCTGCCGGGCGGTTCGGGGGCACAGACCCCTTCGCTCGGCGCCATTCCCTCATCATCATCTCCGGGAACCCCGCCGCGTATAGAGGATACGTCTCCGAAGATCCCGTCTTCTTGCAGGAGGAGAACTCCAGCGACCTCGTTATCAGGCCCTCGTCCATCAGCGACGCGGTCGATTTCCTGCGGGGGTTGTTGTACGACCTCACCGTGATGCCGACGATCTCGTCCCCCAGCGGGACGATGAAGTCCGCTTCCTTCCGGCCGTTGCTGTAGTAGTGTACGTCGAACCCTCCGGTCCTGAGCGATGCCGCGATGCAGTTCTCCACCACGGCGCAGCGGCAGGAGCTGTAATGGCCGTTCATGACGGCGTCGCACATCCATCCGTCCAGCATGCTGGCCAGTGCTCCGGGGTCGATGTAGAGCTTGTAGAACATCGGGCCCGGGCCCTCGCACGAGCCGATCGGGAGGGGGATCCGGTCGCACAGGGTGACGATCCCGGAATCGATCAGCCATTCGACGGAGTCGTAGCAGCTGCGGCGGTTGACGTACCTGCCGTTCTCCACCTTGGAGTACCTGAACCTGCCGTTCGCCGCCAGCTGGACAGGGATGGACCGGACGCACATGGACACCGTGTCGCTGATGCGCCTGGCGAAGACCTTCGCATCCGACATCTGGTCCTTCAGGACCGCTTTGGAAGCTTCCGTGGTGTCGAGGATCCGCCTCGTCCCGGCCATGGCGCTGACCGCCGCGGGCATCCCGCCGGTGATCATGTACCTGCGGAACATGAGGTCCATGGCGGCATCGTCGTCGAAGGAGATCTCCGCCCCCTCGATGACCTTCTCCATCAGGAAGCTGGAGTATCCCGTACCGATGCCCATGGCCTCCAGGAACTCTCCGAAATCCAGGGGGAGGACCTCTATGCGATGCTCCCACGGCCAGGGGTCCTGCCTGAATCCCGTCGTCCCCGCAGTTATGCAGGATGCCACCGCGACGATGTCGATGCAATCTCTGTCGGCCAGGGCCTCCAGGTGCCATGCGGCATCGTGGCAGTACTCGATCTCGTCCAGGAGGAGGAGCGTGTCCCCGGGGACCACAGAGTCCTCTCCGAACGCAGCCGCCAGCTTCCTGCGCAGGTCGTCCGTCGAGGCGCATCTGGCGATCACCCCTCTCAGCCACATGCACTCCTTCATGTCTATCT
>CAVHMZ010000146.1:0-5570 GCA_963637225.1 Segatella hominis | reverse complement strand
GCCCGTAGATGCGGCTCAGGTCCCTGACGAGGGAGGTCTTCCCGACGCATCTGGGGCCGGTGACGACCGCGATCGTCCTGGATTCCGAAAGGGACCAGTCCCGGAGCCGCTGGATGCATTCCCTCCTCGACATATAAAGAGTTTGGACTTAAAAGTATAAAATCAATGGTTGCACGGGATGCAACCATCTGATCGGCAGAGGAAGGCGGTTCCCCGGCGCTCACGCGCCGGGATCCAGGCCCTTTGAGGTTTGATGAAGGTCAGTTCTTCGCCGCGACGGCCGCGTCGACGTAGCCCTTCCAGGTCTGCTCGAGGTCGGCGCGCTGCATGGTGTCCAGGATGTACTGGGCGAACTCGTCTCCGGTTGCTCCGGTGCTCCTGCCGGTCATGACGAGCTTCTTCTCGAACTGGGTGCAGATGTCGAGGGCCATCTCGAGCTTCCTGCCCTTCTCGGTCTCGCCGATGTGGTTCATCATCAGGGCAACGGCCTTGATCATGCTGCAGGGGTCGGCGTACTGGGCGCGGCCCTCGGTGACCATCCTGGGCGCGGATCCGTGGATGGCCTCGAACATGGCATACCTCTTCCCGATGTTGGCGGACCCGGCGGTCCCGACTCCTCCCTGGATCTGGGCGGCCTCGTCGGTGATGATGTCGCCGTACAGGTTGGGCAGCACGAAGACCTTGAAGTCGCTCCTTCTGGCGGGGTCGATGAGCTTGGCGGTGGTGATGTCTATGAACCACACATCGTGCTTGACCTCGGGGTAGTCCTTGGCGATCTTGTCGGCAAGGTCCACGAACAGCCCGTCGGTGGTCTTGATGATGTTGGCCTTGACGATGATGGACACGTAGTTCTTCCCGGTCTTCTTGGCATGCTCGAAGCCGGCGCGGATGATTCTCTCGGTTCCCTGGACGGTCGCGACGCAGAAATCCATGGCCAGGTCTTCGGATACGAAGAACCCGTCGGATCCTAGGGCGTAGGAGCCCTCGGTGTTCTCCCTGTAGAAGGTCCAGTCGATCCCGAGCTCGGGGACGGACACGGGCCTGACGTTGGCGAACAGGTCCAGCTCCTTTCTCATGGCGACGTTGGCGCTCTCGATGTTGGGCCAAGGGTCTCCCTTGGCGGGTGTGGTGGTGGGCCCTTTGAGGATGACATGGCATTTCTTCAGCTCGGCCAGGGTGTCGTCGGGGATGGCCTTCATGACCTCGGCCCTCCTCTCGATGGTCAGCCCGTCGATCTGCCTGATCTCGACCTTGCCGGCCTTGATCTTGTCGGCCAGGAGGAACTCCATGACCTTCTGGGCGGAGGCGCATATGTAGGGCCCGATCCCGTCGCCGCCGCAGACTCCTATGATGAGCTTGTCCAGCTTGGAGTAGTCGATCCAGTCCCCTTCGGACTTGAGGGCCTCCACTCTCTCCAGCTGTCTTCTGATGAGGGCGCCGAACTTCTCCTGCGCCGCCTGAATGGCTTTCTCGTCCACCATTTGTATCGTTCGGCCGGTAGATGTTACTCGTATAATAACGCGCGCGAGAGAACTCCCGGGAGGGGGTCCGGAAGGGGTTTGGGGGGAGCGGGCATGAGCCCGCCGTCAGTCCTGGGCCGTGCTCATCTTCAGCCCGACGATCCCGACTATGGCGACCATCATGAAGGCCACCATGCCGATGTTGATCTCCTCGATCCCGATGATGGCCGAGGTTATGATCGTCAGGATGACCCCGATCCCGATCCATATGGCGTAGGCAGTCCCCATCGGTATCCCGCTCTTCATCGGGATGGACAGGCACAGTATGCTTACGATCAGGCTGGCCACCACGACGGCGTCCCATACCAGGTTTGTCATCCCGTCGGTGTAGTTCAGCCCGACGGACCATCCCACCTGGAAGAACCCTCCGACGACTATGGTCGCCCAGGCCATCGCCTTGTTCTGTAGCTCCATATCACGCGCCTCCCGACATCAGCCTGATCCCTATGACTCCTATCACGATGAGCGACAGGAAGAACGCCATCTTCGCGGTCACGCGGTTCTTGTACAGGAAGTACCCTGCGACGACTGTTCCTATCGCACCGATCCCCGCAAGGATGCTGTATGCGACGCCCGGGCCTATCTGCGTGACAGCCAGAGAGAGGAAGTAAAGGCACAGCCCGACCGATACGATGGTCGCCGCGCCCCACTTCAGGTTCCTGAAGTTCTCGGACTTGTCAAGGAAGATGACCCATATCGGTTCCAGGATGCAGGCTATTATGAGAAACGCCCACGCCATCCCTATGCTGATATCCAATTCGTTTCCTCCTCGCCTAACGGCGTTTCGATCATCGCCCGGGTGCGTATTTTAAGGGTTGGTGTTGGATGCATATCGGTCATAACTTATCGTATCGGCGCATCTCTGAAAAACAAGACTGATACGAATCATTTTGACCAGAATCAGACACATTCTCCATTGATGATTCTTTTATGGTTCATAATGTCTGAAAATAGATAATATCCTCAGAGATTCCATGCGGAAATAGACGATATGATTCGGCTTCAGATTTCTGACAAAAAGAAAATAATTAAATATTATATCTTTGAAACATTTTTCCCCAGCTCGATTTTCCAATAATCCAGTCTTATATCCGTTGAAGAAGCCGTTCCGATCCCGGGCATAGACAGGCCATCCGACAGCCCTATGCCCGCGGAATGCGCCCTGCACCCTTTAAATCCAGCCGAGGCATTGACCCGGTCGGATGCCCTCAGACACAGATGCGAAGGAGTCCGCCGCGCCAAAGGAGAAAAAGACGGCGACCGCTGTCAAGCTGGCAAGCAAGCAGCAGGAGATCTCCGTTACGGAGTTCTTCGAGAAGAACAAGCAGATCCTCGGTTTCGATTCGCGTTCGAAGTCGCTGCTGATGGGGATCAAGGAGGCCGTGGACAACTCCCTCGACGCTTGCGAGGAGGCCGGGTTCCTCCCGGACATAGAGGTGAAGATCGAGAGGCTCAACGACGAGGACTACAAGATCTCCATCGAGGACAACGGCCCCGGCATCGTCCACAAGATGATGCCCAACGTCTTCGGGCGCCTGCTATACGGATCCAGGTTCCATGCCCTCAGGCAGTCCAGGGGGCAGCAGGGGATCGGGATCTCGGCCACGGTCATGTACGGGAACATCACCACCGGCAAGCCGGCCCACGTCATGTCCCGGATCGAGGGCGACGACGAGGTGGCCTGGGGGATGGATATAGTCATCGACACCAAGACCAACCGCCCCATCGTGACCAACGACAAGGCGTTCACCTGGGAAGGGAAGGAGCACGGGACCAGCATCGAGTACACCATCAAGGGCAGGTACATCACCGGCAAGCAGTCCGTGTTCGAGTACCTGAAGGACACGGCCATCGTCAACCCCCATGCCCAGATAACATTCCACGACCCCGACGGCACCAGGTACGTGTTCGAGAGGGCCACCGACATCATGCCGCCCAAGCCCAAGGAGATCAAGCCCCATCCGGAAGGCATGGAGATCGGAGACCTGATGAAGTACGCCTCCAACTCCGTTCAGAAGACCGTAAGGGCGTTCCTGAAGAATGACTTCTCCCGCATAACGGACAGGCTGGCCACGGAGATCCTGACCAAGGCGGAGGTCGACGGCGACAAGAAGCCTGAGAAGCTGACCCGCGAAGAGGCCATCCGCATACTGGATGCGATCAAGAACTGCAAGATCATGGCCCCGCCAACCGATTGCCTCTCTCCCATCGGGGACACGCTGATCAAGAAGGGGCTGATGCACGTCCTGGACGGGCTCAGGCCCGAGTACTACGCAACCCCGGTCACCCGTTCGCCGAAGGCCGTGAACGGGAACCCGTTCGTGGTGGAGGCGGGGATAGTCTACGGAGGCGACATACCCTCCGACGGCCAGGTCCAGATCCTCAGGTTCGCCAACAGGGTTCCGCTGCTCTACCAGCAGGGGGCGTGCGCCATAACGAAGGCGATCTCCGACATGGACTGGAGGAGGTACGGCCTGGAGCAGAGGGGCGGGAAGGGCATACCCTTCGGGCCCGCCATCATCCTGGTCCATGTGGCGTCCACGAAGGTCCCGTTCACCTCCGAGGGCAAGGAGGCCGTCGCGTCCTTCCCGGAGCTGCAGAGCGAGATCGGGCTGGCGCTGAGGCTGTGCGCCAGGAACCTCAAGAGCCATCTGAACAAGATGGAGAGGAAGAAGAAGACCCATGCCAAGTTCGAGATCGTCCAGGAGATCCTCCCGGACATGGCCGACAAGGCCGCGAAGCACCTGGGCCGCCCTGTCCCCAACCTGGACATGACCATCACCCGCATCATGAACGTGGTCTGGGTGGAGCCCGCCGTCAAGAAGGAGAAGAAGTCCCGGATCATCACCTATACGATATACAACTACACCACGACGCCCAGGACGCTGATGCTCCATGCGGCGCTGCCCAAGGAGGCCGTGAACCTCACGCTGTTCAGCAACGAGCATTTCATCGAGATGAACGACGAGGGCAAGGCCAACTGGGAGATCAAGGACCTGCAGCCCTCCAAGCACGTGGACATCACGTTCGAGCTGAAGGGCGACATGGCCGACACCTTCGATGCCGACGACATATTCTTCTCCGGGCTCAACCCGGCGATGGTCATGGGGGCGGACCAGCTGCCCGGCGACTGGGGCATCAAGGGCATGGAGATAACGCAGTCCGACGAAGGGGACTTCGTAGAGGAAGAAGACGAAGAGGATTCAGAGGAGGTCGAGGACCTTGGCGACGAATGAGAGACAGAAGAAGGCCCAGGACAGCCTGACCGGGGTCGTCGAGAACATATACGACCAGCTGAACGAGGGGGACATCCCCAACATGACGCTTCCGCTCAGGTCCAAGAGGAACATCGAGTTCGACCCGCAGCACAACGTCTGGAAGTACGGGGACCTCAAGACGTCCCGTACCGCCAAGACCGTGAACGGGGCTGTCATGATGCTCAGGACGGTGTACACCGCGGATTTCATCAACGAGATGATCCGCGAGAACAAGTCGTCCACCTTGAGGGAGATGTACTACATCTCCGAGGGATGGAACAACGCCAAGTTCCACACCCAGGACGAGAGCAACCTGCTGGCCGAGGACCTGGAGACCATCACCTCCTGCATGAGGGAGGACTTCAAGCTCCGTCCGGAGGAGTCCGGGGCGCACGTCTACGGGGACGTGAATTTCACCACGCAGACAAAGAAGGGGATGAAGACGCTCAACTGCATCGACGATGTGTCCGAGGCAGGATTCGCCGTTCCGTACAAGGTCGAGGAGGACACCTTCCAGATCGATCCCGGGAATGCGAAGTTCGTCATGGCGATCGAGACAGGAGGTATGTACGCCAGGCTGATCGAGAACGGGTTCCCGGAGAGGTACGGATGCGTGCTAGTGCACCTGTCCGGACAGCCCGCGAGGAGCACGAGGCGTCTGATAAAGAGGCTCAACGAGGAGCACGACCTGCCCGTGACCGTGTTCACCGACGGCGATCCCTGGTCTTTCAGGATCTACGCGTCGGTCGCTTACGGCGCCATCAAGACCGCGCACATCTCCGAGTACCTGGCG
>CAVHMZ010000145.1:0-25541 GCA_963637225.1 Segatella hominis | reverse complement strand
TTGCACTTTAACCCAGGCTCGGAAGCCCCCATAGAACGGCGGGAACAGGCCCGATCAGCAGGATCCGATCGGTTTTTCATCGGGATCCGAGCCGGGTGAGCCGCACCGGATCGCTCCTCTCGCAAGGATGAGGGCCGGAAATGTGCCCGAAACGGGCATAGATAGAAGAATCCCCTCGAAAACCTGAGAAAACGTGTCGATTTAAAGTGCAATGACTTCGGAAATCGTTAATAAAAACATCCTGAAAACTAAGGATGCGCACATCTTGAGCTTGTCAGATATGCGAAGGCCGTGCGACACGGCGCCGTAGCCTCAGCCTTCATACGACTAGAGTTATTGCTGTTGGAAAACAGTTAGTATGCATACGTAGTTGCGAAACCAGAAGTGTCGCCGTGGCAGAAGAGAAAAACTATCACCCCAGGTTCATCGAATATCAAGAGCAGATAGTCAACAGCCCCAATTATACCGGATTGCCGATTACTCGCGGATCGAATGGAAAACTGAATTGGGTGGCAGGTAAGCAGACTCCTATCGGGAAGCAACGTTTGGAGTGGGGCGATAAGAAGGCCGCAGAACTTCAGATCACCGGTGACGGGAAATATGCAAAATTGATGTTTCAGATTCATCCGACGAGGATAAAAATCTGTCAGATCTGTGGAAGCGAGATGTCGTTGTACTACATCTATCTGAATTCGAATCTGGTAAAGAAGATAAACAGAACTTTTGGCCTATCTTGCAATACAAACACTTCTCTGATCCAAGCGTACCCATTAATGGTGGAGCAAAAAGGCGAAGACTTTGTCAAAAGGTTCCTGATGGAAGAATTCGATTTGAGTGGCGAATATGTAAGTTCGAGCGGAGAACTGATAATTGATGCCTGCGAACAGGCCTGCCGCATCAGGAAAACGAGCAATAAATTAGGTCCTGGCGCGATGTCTAACTTTCCCGATCGCTTTGACGGATTTCATTCTTACAACCGTTGTTGCAGATCGAGTCAGGACAAAGGAAGAGATGCAGACAACCTGAAGACGTATGGCAAGGACCGTCGCGCCTACGAATATTGGAGCGACGGGAATATCTGTTCTGCCAATGGTTTCATGAAAAGTTCATTTTTCAATGGGTTCAGTGCAGATCACACGGGTCCGATTTCATTGGGCTTTGTCCATGATTCCGTATATTTAAAGAGAATGTCTAAAGGCGACAACTCTTCCAAACGCGACAAGCTGCAATATGATGATGTGATGAAGATCATTCAAATCGAGAGAAGGACCGGGATCCCTGCGATGAATTGGTTTTCCCAGAAGATCTGGAACCATCTGAAAGATCTGGTCCTCAGCCGTTCCATCATATCGAACGGCCCCGAGTTGGAGTCTGTCAGGCGTATGCTGAAACAGAATATGTCCAATTACATGTACATCCTGAAGCAGATCAGAAGTGTTCCGGGTGGCGATCTGTTTCTGATTGAAACTTTCATCAAACCGAAGATCCAATGTTTCATGTACAACTATGAATGGAACGAATTTGGCGATGTGATATCGAGAGAAAAACGTGCGATAAATGATGCGAATCGGAAAGAATTGGAACGCATGGAACGGGTCTGCCTTCAGAGCGTGGATGACTATGAAACCAAATCCAATCGCAACGTTCAGCCGAATCTCGACTCGTCCGAATTGCATCAGTTGTCGATGATATGCAGCAATGTCGCAGAGCGCAATTGGATCAATGCGGAACTGCAACTGCATGAATTGGTCGAGCTGATAGAGCAGAGGATCATTCTTTCCGGATGACTTCATCATCTTGCGCGGATATGATTCCCGAATGGTTCCAAGGAGCGCATCTCCTTCTCGTAAAGGCTGAGATCAGCAGATCCGACGTAATGGGATTCATCATTGCACGGCACATCAGATAAATCGGAAATCGCATCGGATGCCGTTATCCAATCTGATTCGAGAGGCGTCGATTCTTCGGGAAATAACGATTCTGGACTGACGGGGACATCATTCCTCACGCCAATCACTATGACTCTCTTCCTCTTTTGCGGAACGCCATAATTCACAGAGTTCAATACGCGGCCCGCGATTTTGTACCCCAAACTGCCGAACAGATTTATTATCTCAGAATAAGTCTGCCCGTTCGACATGGACAGCAGCCCTTCGACGTTCTCGAAGACGATGATTTTGGGCGCAACTCCCCGAACCACTTCTGCATAATGCTTGAACAACTGATTGCGCGGATCGTCGACGAATCTCTTGCCGGCCATCGAAAATCCTTGGCAAGGCGGCCCTCCGCATATGATGTCCACTTCATTCTCGAGAGCGCAATCGATGATCGCGCGTTTTGTCGATTCATCCGTGATATCGGCGCATAGCACAGGGATCTCGGGGTTATTCACTTTGCACGTTACGCAAGCATCGATATCGAAGTCTGTTTCGAGTACGGACTTCATTCCGGCCTCTTTGAAACCGACAGTGAGTCCGCCTGCGCCCGAGAACAGGCCGATGGTTGCTGTCAATCCGGTTTCTTGAATGATTTTCTGTGCAATTTGCATGGCCATCAAGGGGGGCACGGCGTTCCCGATCTGTTTCGAAACCTTTCCTTTCGATCCGGTGAAATAATAGTCGTCTTTGAAGCTTTGAAATCTGGCCGCCTCCCTCGGAGTGATTGTCCTGTTATGGATCGGATGAACAAATGTGCCATTTCCGGGTCTGCTGAAATACGTTGATATGGTGTAGCTGGGTTTGTCGGGATCTATTCTGCCGTAAAGCGTTGTTCTGCCGCCCGACTGTGTGATCTGCATCAGCCGTTTGGATTTGCTGACAGTTCCTGCGGGTATGTCTTTCCAATTGCCTCCTTGCGGAACATTCTTGATCATTTCAAGGTCCAAATCGCTTAATTTAAAGCTGCAGTGATTCAGAACGACATCCTTCGATAACCGGACGTATTTTTCACAAAGTGCGGAAGAAGCTCTGTAATCTACTTCCGAGAGGTTGTGCGGATGAGTCGATAATATCGTTTTTATGTCGGTTTTTCCGCTAAGTATAGCTGCACAATCATCCTCTGTGACAGACGGCAGCATCATCTTTAGTTCTGAACACATTCGAATTGTCAGATCGTCAAACGTCATCTGCATAGGAGGCCCCCTCGGAGCTATATCATAGACTGCTTTCACAAGATTGTCGATTTCTGCTAGAAGTGCAGATTCTTTCGATGCAAGATATTCCTGAACCTTCTTGCTGATCAATTTGCTGTACTCGGGATTATTCGGTATCGGAAATGAATCGATTTCGTAATTGTTCACATGATTATTCGAACTGCTTATTTTGAAGTACCAATTGATAATGCTGGAATTGAGCAGTCCGAGCAGGTAGTACAAATCAATGGAATCCTGGTTGCGATCCACTGAAATAAAGTTGCACGAGTTTCCCAATATGTGATTCTCCGGAATGTATGCGTAATTGATCCTTTCATCCGACAGCATATTGGATATCTGCTGGCATGCGATACGGGGCCTGGCGACATATTGCGATTTGGTGCACACATCCATAAACGAAGGCTGAGCGTACTGCGCGTCCGCTTCGTTTATGAAATATTTCGATATGTGCTTGCCCCTCAGGAGCTTGAACTCGGTCCTGTCGGTCGAAATGTACTCTCTGAACTGAGTCAGATCCAATTCGCCGCGCAGGTTGTGGATATATTTGTATGAGGACAGCTGCGGGAATTTACGCAATTGCTTCAGGAATTCATACTCTGAATCGTTGACGGCGATGATCGGACAATCTTCTATTGCGGTCACATCCCTGATGCTGATCTCTGTCAGATTGCTCTTGTCCGCACAGTAATCCTTGTTGATCAGGAATGTGCTGTTCTCGCATCCTTTCTTTAGCAGCAATGTGCACAGCGCCTGCTGAGCGTCTACATACGAACTGTCTTCGCGGATTATCTCGATACGGATAATCTTGCAAGTGTCTATAATGCGCTTCCTTAACCGTTTACAGCTTTTGTCCGATAATATGGTGTTGGGAATCAGCAAAGATATGACCGAACCGCTCGCCGCATATTTCTCGACTATTTCCTCTACGAACAATTTATAGATGTTGAGGATGCCGTTGATGGAATACTGCAAATGATCTGAAGCGCTTCTTTTCAATTCAGAATAATGTTTCTTCGTCGTTTCGTAATCTTCTTCGTCAACGAATTGATCCCTCTCTGCTTTCAGATTCTTATATGGCGGATTGGTGACGATGATATCAAACGGCCCAACGCCCGGAAAAGCGTCCTCGATGCCAACATAGTCCATCGTGCTGGAATTGATATTATACAGCAAACCCCGATGGGTATGTTCTATGAAATAATCTGAATCTAATACGATTCCGAACGTATCATGAACATAATCAGCGAGTGCGTTCCTGTAGAACTCAAGGAGATCTTCAGAGATGTCTGAAACATAAATATTGTCTATGATCTTCCGGACAATTTCTGTTTCCAGGTGCAATTCTTTTATTTTCTCTAAGTACGCCAAGACGAAATTGCCCGTTCCGACACAGGGCTCGAGGAACTTCATCAGGCGGATGTTCCTGATCTGGTGCTCTTCGAACGAATCAAAAACGTTATCGATCATATCTTTGGCAAGATTCAAATCGGTGAAATAGCATCCATTGAAACGTCTGAATGCAGGATCGAGTGATGACTCCATTTCTTTGCTGTTGGCTTTCAGTTTTTCCCAATCAGTTGTCGCGCTCATGGAGCTCACGTCCAGATTACAGTATGTAACTCTCGTATATAATACGAGACCGAAAAAATGAGACGCTATGTCTGGGTGAACCTAATGGCGATATTGGCGACTAAACCGACAACTTTCTGACATCCCGGATCTGGATTAAAGACAGCCAAGATCCGAGGCATCGGGAATGACGAAGATCGAGTATGCCGTTTCCTGCTCGATTGGCAGATTGCGGATTCGGACCGCGAGTCAGATCGTGTACGACGCAGGATGGCCGTGCTCCAAGGTGGCCATTATCTCGGAAACAAGATCTTTCACGTGCATTCCGACATCGCTCAGCGTGTAACGGGTGCAGTGCTCGCTGACCACTGCGATGACGAGCCCTGCATCTGCAAGCATCTTGAGCTTGTCAGGCATGCGGGGGTTGTGCGACACAGCGCTGTATATCTCGGTCTTCATGCAGCCGGGGTTATCCCCGATGAATCCGAGGATGTGTATCACGTGCTTCTCTTCGAGCAGTCTAATGCCGTCGTCCATTCTCATTCCTATCTTCCTTCCATATTCCGGGCCATCGCAGGACCATCAGTCGAAGATGCTGGTTCAGACGCTTGCCTGAACATGCGCACCGACTATTGCTTAAAGCAAGGAATTGAAACGTTGATATCAATATAAACATATCGATTATTCAAAATTAACCGATAAATCCGTTGGATTTTGATTTGCTATTTTCCTCCCCATACTTGTCTGTTTTTCATCGTTTTCGTTATAAAAACCCTCATATATTGTAAATAATCGTCTGAAATTGAGCTTTTTAACTCATAAAATCTATTAGTTTCACTATACATACCTGCTAACTAATTATAACGAAATCGATATATGTAATTCGTTAACGAATACCGAACACTGCCTTGATGATCCCCTCGGCGGATCGCGAATCCATCGCCAAGCGATCGAGCAGAAATGTAGGAGCCCCCATATGCCGCCGAACGGCGATAGCAGAACCCGTCGCGGCTCGACGCAAACGGAAGAATGAGAACCGGGGCAGGCAGAATGCGCATGATTCGGACAAGGATAGAAGATGGAGCCACTGGAGGGGATC
The DNA here is from genome assembly GCA_963637225.1 of Segatella hominis. GTDB lineage: Archaea > Thermoplasmatota > Thermoplasmata > Methanomassiliicoccales > Methanomethylophilaceae > Methanoprimaticola. The sequence goes on along the minus strand of CAVHMZ010000145.1, from coordinate 19,722 downwards.
GAACCCCCGGCCTACGGTTTACGAAACCGCCGCTCTACCGCTGAGCCACAGTGGCGCTGGGAGTGCGGAAAGATTTCCCATATAAAAATAGTTAGTTGGTTTCGCCGGCCCCTCCGCCGCTGTGCCTGACGCTCTGCTCCGGCGCAGGGAGCTTTCCCGTCCTCTTCAGCGGCTGGACGTCCACGTTCACGCGGTAATGGTCTCCGGTGATCGATTCCAGCGCGCCCTCGATCAAAGATGTGATGAATATCCCGATGTACTCGGCGAAATGGCCCTGGCTCGATTCGATCCTCAGCAGCAGATGCACGGGGATGTACGATATCATCTCGATGTCGGCGCCGTCTTCCCTGTAATTGCGGCAGAACCTGTCCAGGAAGTCCTGCGCGGCGATATCGGGATATGCCGCTATGAGCTGCCTGCCCGCGCGCGATCCGACGCTGTCGAAGAAGAAGCTCGCGCCGATGCCGAAGCTGTCTGCAACCCACAGGGTGTAGCGGTAGACGAACCCGCGGACCTCCAGGGGCTCCGGCCTCCTCGCCATCGGAGGAGGCGCGTCCGAAGGCGTGTGCAGGGCGCGGATGAGGATGTTGCTGGACAGGCGGGCGACGACCTCTTTCCCCGCCACGGCCTTCTCCACCGCCCCGATCGCCACGAGCTTGCTCAGGACCGTGTGCACGGTTATGTGCGGTATGCCTGTCCGCTCCGATATCCCCACCGGCGAGCAGCATCCGCCGTATATCGCATCCATCACCGAGATCATATTGGCGTTCATTATCATGTAGCGGGCGCCCGCCTTCGTGTAGATCACCATGAAGGGGTTGTCGATCCTGTAGAATTCGTTCGTGCGGTCCGGATAGTCGGACACGATCTTATGGCGCGCCACCCTCGAGTAGATGCCGGATGCGAAGACCGCGCTGTGCCCGGCCTCGTCCAGCTCCGCCGAGTAATGCTGAGCGTGCAGGACCCCCGTGCGGAGGTTCATCGTCGCGATGATGAACCCCATGAGCAGCTCCCTCATCAGCATTATCGCGGTGACGTTCCCGCCCGTGGCATACACCCTGATCCCTTCCGGGCCGGAGCTTATCTCCAGGTCGAGATCCAGCCCGAGGACCTCCTTCGTCTTCCTCGAGAGCTCCTCGTCGGACAGCATGCGGGTGCGATCGGACAGCGTGATCCCCATGGCCATCCCCGTCTCGAACATTATCCTGCCTATGCTGACCCCGCAGGACCTCATCTCGGCCATGGTCATGAGGATCGACTCGTAGATCGGCATGGGCTTGGACCTGCGGAAGTACCTGAACAGCCGGTCGATGCGGGCGCAGACGTCGTCGGTAGGATCGACCGAATGGACGACCTCGACCGCGCATATCGTGAAAACGACCAGGCGGCCGTCGGATTCGCTCTTGCGCATGGTGAGGATGCCCATCCTGCAGAGCCTGTCGAGGCCGGACCTCACGGTCGACCTGGACATGCCCAGCTTCTCGGACAGCTCGGCAGCGGTCATCTCGGAATCCGTGACCGCGTCCACGATGCTCACCAGCATCGGGTTGACCAGCGCCTTCAGCCCCTGCGTCGGGGTGACGTAGACCGCGAACACGTCGCTGTACTCGAGCTCTGCCATGCGTCATGCCCGCCCGAACATGTCGCGGAAGACGACCGCGTCCTCCTCTATGAGAGGCGACTCGCAGATGAAGGTGCAGTCCTGCTTGGAATCTGCGAGGACATCGGCGAGCATCTGCATGTCGGGATCCTTCTCGGACAGGGGCAGATGGGATATCTCCCCCTTCTCCCCGTACTTGATGCAGCTGATATGGAAATGGGCGATGTCTCCGGAAAGGGAGAAGAACCTGTCGGTCAGGTCGCGCATGTCGGACTCGGTCTTGAGGCATCCCCTTCCGCGGGCGTGGACGTGGGCCACGTCCAGCACCGGCCGCACCCCGTCCACGGAGTCCATGACCCTGCCGATCTCGTCCAGGGTCCCGAACTGCCCCAGCTTCCCCATGGTCTCCACGCCGAGGACGACATCCCTGATCCCCTCGTCGTCCAGCATGTCCTTGCATCTCGACAGCCCGGCGATCACCGACGGCAGCGCGGTCTCGGGGGACTTCCCGTACGCTGCCGCATGGATCACGATGATGTACGCTCCGAGCTCGTGCGCCGCGCGGGCGGTGTCCATGACCCATCCGATGCTCTTCTGGCGGGTCTCGTCGCTCTCGGAGTTGAAGCTTATGAAGTAGGGCGCGTGGCAGCTGAGCCTTATGTCCAGCGACCTGGCCTTCTCGCCGATCTCCCTGGCGCGATCGGGCTTGATCCTGGCGCCGCGGACGAACTCCACTTCGAGCGCATCCAGTCCCAGGGAGCGGGTGTATTCCAGAGCCTCTTCGGGGATCTTTTTGGGATATCCTGCCGGTCCGAATCTCATGGAAGGGGGGATGGCCGATAAGATAAAAGTAACCTCGGACGATTGACGGCCATGTTCGTCAGGATGGACGTGTCCCTGGACCCGACGCTCGGCTGCGGCCAGGCCCACCGCTGGAGGAAGCAGGACGGCGCCTGGACGGGAGTCCTGGGCCACGAGGTCGTCAGGCTTGTCCAGAAGGAAGGGGGCTTCGAGGCCGAAGGCTGCTCTTCGGAATCCCGTCTGAGGGCCTATTTCAGGTCCGGGGACGACCTGGACGGCATCATCAGTGACATCTCGTCCCGCGACAGCTACGTCGCATCCCTCTCGGAGCACTGCCCCGGACTGAGGATCCTGCAGCAGGACAAGTGGGAATGCCTCGCGACATACCTTCTTGCGACCAACGCCAACGTGGCCCGCATAGGGAAGATGGTGGAATCCGTATGCGACCTGTTCGGCGACGACTTGGGCGGACGGAGCTCGTTCCCGACGCCGGGGCAGATCCTGGATAGGCGCGATGAGATATGCGCTTGCAGGCTCGGCTTCAGGGAATCCCGCTTCGTGGAGCTGGCCAGACGCGTCGAGGACGGGGAGGTGAACCCGGACGGGATGGCGGAGCTCGGCTATGAAGAATGCGCCGAAGAGCTCCGGGGGATCAACGGAGTGGGGCCGAAAGTGGCGGACTGCGTGGCGCTGTTCGCCTACGGGCACCTGGAATCGTTCCCTGTGGACATCCGTATCTCGAAGGAGATGGAGCGCATATACGGCGTGACGGGATCCTATTCCAAGGTTTCCTCCTGCGGAAGGGAGAGGTTCGGGCCTTATGCCGGATATGCGCAGGAGCTCCTGTACCACAGCCCGTTCATCGGGAAAGGCTGAGATCGGCAGCTGTGCGTCGGATACGCTCCGGTCTGGTTCTTGTATATGACCGCCAGCAGCCCCGACGCCTTCACGTGGCAGCATAGGCGGCACATCTCGGAGTAGAAATCGCTCCTGTGGGAAGATATGGACTCGGCGGACCTGCGGACCTCCGCGAGGAAGTCTTCGTACAGAGGGGTGTCCTCGACCTCGGGCATGGATCCGCGCTTCTTCTTGAGGTACTGCGAGATCGCCGCATCGGTGACGCCGAACATCCTGGCGACCTCGGCCTGGGTCATCCCGTGGACCTGCACCAGCTCGCGGGAGAGCTCTCTGCGTATCATAGGGAGGACGTGCCAAACCACGATCTCGCAGGGGATCTTCATGGTTCCGAGGATAGGATTCAGCTATTTAACGCCGTTGTCGGCCCCGAAAACGCCGGAATCATGCTCCCAGGTTCACCTTGGTGTAGAACTCCGAGACATCCCAATCGTCGTCGTCCTGCTGGCGCTTGCTCTCCAGCCTGACGCCCACCGACTGCGCCGCCTCCTTGAGGATCCTCCCTGCGCGGTCGGAGCCCTGGAAGTCCTCCACCTTGGCTCCCGCGGCGCAGACCTTGCCCTTGAACCATCCCACGATGGACGTGTTCGCGAACACGACGGAGTTGGAACCTGATCCTGTGGCGTCCTTGATCATGTGCCTCAGGTAGATGTGGAGGTTGTCCTGGGAGTTCAGCACGAAGTTCCCCATGAAGCGGGGCATCTTCGTGCCCACGTCCTCGGCCAGCATCCATCTGAGGGTCGGGTCGTCCCTGATGAAGAACCCCTTCTTGACGAACCCCTCGTCCTCCAGATCCCTGAGGACCCCTCTGGCCACGGACATCCTGCCCTCTATGAACTGGGAGAAGTCCTCGGCGGAGAACATCCCGAAGTCCCTGAAGTGGCGCCTGGCGATCTCCATCAGGGCCTCCTTGCGGCTCATCCCGTTGTCCGGGACGATGCTGTAGCATGACTCCCCGTCCAGGTAGATCGCGGAGTTGCGCATCAGCTCCGACATCAGCTCCGCAGTCCTCTCCGGAGAGTACGGGGAATCGGCCAGCAGGTTCTTCTTGGTCACCGGCTGCTTCTTCGCGATGAGGCCGTACAGGTCCTTGGCCTCTCCCGCGGGCACGTAGCCCTTTTCGGCCCTGTACATGGACGAGTTCCTCTTGTCCGTGTATCCGATGTATGACGGCGACAGGCTCATCTTCACCAGGTCCCCGGCGTCCATCCTGCTCTTCATCGTGGCCTTCTCGGCCACGCGGGCCATGATCTCCTGATCCCCGCGGATGTAGCCTCTGGACTCCAGCACGTCGGAGAGCCTGGCGTAGCGCATCGGCCCCACGTGCTGCTTGGAGAACACGTAGCTGAGCGCCTCCTGCTCGGAGATCGTCCAGGGCTCGAAGCGCCCGCAGGCGTAGAATCCGTTGATATGGTGGTACCCGTGCTCCTCCAGCACCTTCCTGACATCGTCCTCCAGCTTCTCCGTGTCGGTGTTCATGACCTCGCGGATGCGGACTATGTCGATTCCCTTCATCCTGTAGAAGCCCATCATTACGTCGATGGCGTCCAGCGCCTCCGGCAGGAGGCCGATGGAGTCCATGTCCATCATGCGGATCTCGATGCATCCGGACATCTCCCACATCTCCAGGGCGCCGACGATGCAGTTGCCCCTGGCCAGGGGGTAGATCCACCTGTCTCCGTAACGCGACGAGATCTCTGCCCACTTCGAGCCTATGTCCGGGTCGGTGAGGGACAGCACGCGGATCGGGAACGTCCTCTCGGGCACGCTCTCCAGCGCGGGGAGCTCGTCCTTCATGACCAGCATTGGCACCTGCCCCTCGCCGACCGTGACCGTCGCTGCTCCGATCTCCTCCGCCTTGGCCTCGACCTCGTCGATGGGGACGTCGACGATGAACCTCATGGCGCCGGACGGGACCGGCCCGTACCCGCGGACGGCTTTCCTCACCAGCTCGGTCACGGGATCGCCGCTGGGCGGCGAGGCGCGGAACACGCTGTATGTGTTCTCCGTCCCCCAGTCCTCCCTCTCGTCGAAGCTGCGGACTATCTCCAGGGAGCGGTCCAGGCGCATCAGCGCCTGCTTCATGTCCTCCTTGTCCATGCCTGTCTCCGCCACGAGCTGGCGGAGGGTGGCGGAGCCCATGGCGTCTATCATCGCCAGGACCTTCTGGTCCTCGGGCACTGTCTCCACCCTGCGGAGGGTGGCGTAGCGGTCCGCGTCGTCCTTCAGGACGAACCTGACCTTGCCTCTGACGAACCTTCCCAGGAGCAGCTCTCCGGAGGCCCTCATGGCGTACCATTTCTCCAGGGAGAAGCCCTTGACCCTCTGGTAGACGTCCAGCTCGTTCCCCGCGGAGCCGTAGAACCCGAAGAACTCCTCGATCGAATCGAACGATTCCCCCTTGGTGAGCCTGTAGCGCTCCACCGTTTCGTAGTCGTACACGTTGTCCTTCCCGGCGCGGAGGCGCATATGGTCCAGCCTGAGCATATACTGGTCGTCCTCGGATATCAGGAACCTTCCGCGGGACACCTCCTCGGACGCCGTCAGGGACTCCAGCGAGGCCCTGGCGTCCTCCTCGCTCAGCGACAGCGCGAACGCCACTTCCTGCACGGTCGCCGGCGCGAAGCATTCCAGGTAGCGGAGCACGATGAGGTCGACGGACCTCCTCCTGTCCTCCGGAGGGTACTCTGCGCGGGAGAACGACCACCTGTTGCGGCCGTCGATGTCCGTGCGGGCGACCAGGTACATGGACTCAAGCTTGCGGATCGCCCTGAAGGCCACGTCGTCGCTGATCTCCAGCTTCTCCGCCACCTCGCTCTGCGCGGTGTCCGTCCCGATGGCATCCAGCACCTGCTGCTCGATGCCGTTCAGGTTCCTCTCGCGGCGGGTCGCCGCGGCGTAGAACGGGATCTGGTCCGAGACCATGATGTGGGGCTCGTCCAGGAACACGGAGCCGATGGCCCCCTTCCGGAGAAGCTCCCTGAGCCATCCGTCCACGGTCTTCCTGTCCTCGTCGGTGTATGCATAGATGTTCCTGCCCCTCTCGCGGAACGCCTGGAGGGGGCCGGTGAGCATCAGGAGCTTGGGGATGTCCTCCTCGGACTGCACCCTGACGGGCTTCTGGGCGAAGTACGGGACTATCTGGTCCTCTGTGAACTCGAACTCGCTGACGGAATCTCCCAGCGCCCTGTAGAGAACCTTCCTGTGCAGCTCCCTCAGCAGGGCGGACCTGTCCTCCATCAGGACTATGTCCGAGAACCCGGACAGGATGGCGGAGTGCGCGAACGGAGAAGGCGTTCCGGTGAAATGGATCAGCCTTATGCCCATGGCGCCCGAATCTATCATGTCCAGGACCTCCCTGGCGTTCTTCAGGTCCATGTCGTCCTCCATGACCTCGCGGTAGGTCTCCTCGATCACCGGAACCCCGTCCATGCCGCCGAGGGTCTCCAGAAGGTACGTGGAGCGCACCTGCTGCCTGTTGACCGATATGGGGCGGCCCATGTAGTTCCTGAGGATCATGAAGCTGCGGGCGGCGGTGTGCCTGAACCTGAGCTTGAATATCTCCGAGTCCTTCAGCGACTTCCTGAGGATCGCCTCCAGCTCGCCGCTCTTTATCAGCCCGGGGATGAGGTTCAGGTCGAACTTCCTGGGGCATCCCAGCATGAAGCTGTCGTCGGATATGGTGACGGAAACGTTCGCGCCCATGATCCCGGTCATGCGGTACGCGTACGCTCTGGAGAGGGCATCGTTTACCCTGCGCCCGAACGGGAAATGGAACACGAGCTTCTGATTGTTGGAAGGATCTATGTACTCCTCCACCGCCAGCTGCCTGTCGTCGGGGATGAAGCCGGACACGGCGTTCTGCTCCCTGAAGTACGACAGCATGCTCCTTGCGGATCCCTCATCGACATCGAAATCGTCTACCAGGCCCTTTATCGCCGCGTCGTCCGGATCCTGTATGCGGGACTCCATCTCGCCCCTGAAGCGGGCGATGTCCATGGACAGGTCGAAGCTCCTGGGGAGCATCTCCCCTGCCCACGACGGCACGGTTGGCTTCCTGCCGTTGGCCTCTTTCACATAGGCTGTCATCCCCTTGGAGCGGACGAACTCGAAGGACCTCCCTCCGAGGACGAAGACATCGCGGGGCGAGAGCCTCTCCACGAACTTCTCGGACAGCTCTCCGGCGACGGTGCCGTGGTTGGTTATGACGCGGTAGTTGGCCTCCTCGGGGATCGTGCCCAGGTTCATGAAGTAGATCATCCTGGAGCCTTTCTTCTTCCCGAACTGGGCGGCCTCCTCGTCGTACCATATCTTGGAGTACACGCCCTCGAAGTCGTCCTTGCTGCCCAGGTACTTCAGGACGTTCAGAAACGACTCCATGGGGAGGTTGCGGTAGCAGTACGAGCCTTTCACCAGATCGTAGGCGGCCTGCACGTCCCAGCGCTCGTCGAGGCTCATGCCCACGACGGTCTGGGACAGCACGTCAAGGCAGTCCTCGGGGATCCCGACGCGGTCGATGTCCCCCCTGTGGGCGGCCCTGCACATGACGGCGCACTCCACCAGGTCGTCCGGGTCGAACACGAGCAGGCGGCCTTTGGCCACCTTGCCGAAGCTGTGCCCGCTGCGCCCGATCCTCTGCAGCCCCTTGGCCACGGACTTGGGGGAGCCGATCTGGCAGACCAGGTCCACGGATCCTATGTCTATCCCCAGCTCCAGCGATGTGGACGACACGACGCACTTGATCTCGCCCCTCTTGAGCCTCTCCTCCACGTCCAGGCGGATCTCCTTGCCCAGGGAGCTGTGGTGGACCTCCACGCTCTCCAAGCCCCTCTCCTTCAGCTTGTATACCACGCTCTCCGCTCCCGAGCGGGTGTTCGTGAACACCAGCGTGGTGTCGTGCTGGTCGATGAGCTCTTTCAGGGTGTCGTACATCATCGAGTTGACGATGTCGGAAGATAGCGTCGTCATGTCCTCCGTCGGGCAGATGACCTTCAGGTCCAGCTTCTTCTTGGAGCCGGATTCTATCAGAGCCACGTCGCGGAGGGAGCCGTCCGGCTCGCATCCCACCAGATACCCGGCGATGGCGTCTATCGGGGCCAGGGTGGCGGACAGCCCGATCCGGACGAAATCGTTCCTGCAGTAGTTCCTCAGGCGCTCCAATGTGAGAGAGAGGAAAGCCCCCCTCTTGGAGTCGCAGATGTCGTGGATCTCGTCGAGGATCACCCACTCGACCCTCTCGAACGCCTCCTTGAACTTGGGCGCGGACAGGATCAGGGCCAGGCTCTCCGGCGTGGTGATGAGGATGTGCGGAGGATGGCGGACCATCTTCTGCCTCTCGTTCTGGGGAGTGTCGCCCGAACGGACGGCCACGCGGATGTCCGGGATGTCCATGCCGCGGGCGGCGGCCACCTCGCGCATCTCTGCCAGGGGGGTGTTGAGGTTGCGGTTGACGTCGTTGGCCAGCGCCTTCAGCGGAGAGACGTAGATGCAGTAGACCCTCTCCTCCAGGGTGCCCTCGCGGGAGTAGCGGGTGAGCTCGTTGATGATGCTGGTGAACGCGGTGAGCGTCTTCCCGGACCCCGTAGGGGAGGAGACCAGCACGTTGCGGCGCTGGTGGATCACGGGGATGGCCTTCGCCTGGGGGATCGTCAGATCGACGAACCTCTCGTTGAACCATGTGGAAATGAGGGGCTCCATGAGGCCCATGACCTCGTCTTTCGTGTATGTCCTATCGACCTTCTCCAGCATCGCGACACCAATCGATAGACCCATGTCCGATAGTAATTTAAAGGATTGCATCGGGCGCCGGCCGCCCGGACCGCAGGATGTGCTTCGCCCCGGGCCGACAGACTCCCCGAAACCATAAAAACGGCAATCGGGGATGCACGAGCATGACTCGGCAGAAGGCAATCGCGCTCGCAACGGCGGCCGTCATCGCGGCGGTCGTGCTGTCCTGCATCCCGGACGCGGACGGAGCGGCCGCGCAGGAGCCGGAGCCCGGTCCCGTGACGTACACTTTCTACGGATACGTCGCCACCATCGACCAGGAGTACAACAAGCCGCTGCAGGGCGTCACCGTCAGGCTCTGCAACATCGACAAGGAAGAGGTCGACAGCTGCATCACCGACGAGGCCGGGAAGTTCGAGTTCTCCGTCGTCGATTACACGGCGGACAAAGCGCACTTCATAACCCTGGAATACACGGAGTATTCTGTGAGGGCCCACCCCACCATGTCATCGACCGGGGAGGCCGACGACGGGGACTTCTTCCCGTTCACGCTCGACGAGGGGAAGCTGGATGCCGACGGCAAGTACGCTCTGACGGGGACGTCCGACAGCAGGTCGTCGATCATCATGGCCATCACGATCGGGGACATATACGGCTGCGTCTACGGAAACGTCGCCGGGACGACGGAAGGATTGAAGGGGGCCAAGGTCACGCTGACCTCCACCTCCGGGAAGAACTACTCCGCGATCACCGACGAGGCCGGATATTTCAACATCAAGTGCCCTTACGGGCAGTACGTCATGGTGGTCACCTGCAACGGGTTCAACAGCTCCGAGAAGATAAGCGTGAGCACCGAGGGCGGATACGCCTACATAGTGGACCTGGACAAGGTGAGCGCCGACGTGTTCTTCGGACTGGACAACGCCCACTCGATGATGGTCGTCGGGTTCGGGATCCTGATAGTCATGCTCGTTGCCACCATCTCTCTGGCCAGATGGTCCACGAAGCCCAACTCCCCTGTCCAGCTGGACACGGACCTGGAGCCTATCGAGGCCGATGACGGCAATATCAGAAATCCCTGACCAGCGATCTGCTGACCTTGTCGTAGAGGCTGTTGCCCCGGGCATCTATCGCGACTATGAGCGGCCCGAGCCTCTGGGCCTCGAAATGCCACATGGCTTCCGCCATGCCGAGATCCAGCCAGTCCACGCCTGTGCACCTGTCGAGGCCCTCCGCGAGGGTGATGGCGGCGCCTCCGGTAGCTGCAAGATAGACGCAGCCGTACTCCTTCATGGCCTCGGCCGTCTGTTCGGACATCCCGCCTTTCCCGATTATCGCGCGGAGCTTGAACGTGGCGATCATGTCGGGTTCCAGCTTGTTCATCCTCGCGGAGGTGGTGGGGCCCGCGGCGACGACGGACCAAGACCCGTCGTCCTTCTGCCTCATGATCGGCCCGCAATGGAACACTACTGCCCTGTCGAGGCCTTCCGGGACGTCCCCGCCGTTCTCGGCCATCTCCAGCGCGCGGATGTGCATCTCGTCGCGGCCGGTGACTATCGGCCCCGACAGGAACACGGTCTCGCCCAGCTCGAGAGACCTGACGGTCTCCTCGTCCAGAGGCGCGGTCAGGACCTTCATAGCGTCGCCCCCTGAGAGTACTCGACGCCTTCTGCGGTGATGCGGGCGGAAGCCCTGCGAGTGGCCCAGCAGCCTATGTTCACAGCGACCGGGAGGCTCGCGGTGTGGCAGGCGCACTTCTTCAGCCGCACCTTCAGCACGGTGGTGTCCCCCCCGAGGCCCATCGGCCCCAGGCCGGAGCGGTTCAGGGCGACGAAGAGCTCCTCCTCCAGCCCCCTGAGGGATGTGTCGGGATTGTCCTCGTCGATCGGCATCAGGAGGGCCTCCTTCGCCATCTCGACGCATCTGTCGGACGTCCCTCCGATCCCCACTCCGACGATGGAAGGCGGGCAGGGGCGGCCGCCGGCATCCAATACGGAGTCGACCACGAACCTCTTGATGCCCTCGACGCCGTCAGCGGGATTGAGCATGGCCAGACGGGTCATGTTCTCGGATCCTGCGCCCTTGGGGAGAACGGTTATCTCCGTGAAATCATCGTCCGTCGGGATGTAATGGATTATGGGCATGCCTTCGCCCAGGTTGTCCCCCGAGTTCTGCCTAGTCAGCGGATCCACCGTGTTGGGCCTGAGCGGGATGCCGCGGGTGGCCCTGCGGACCCCCTCGGCGATCTTCCCTGCGATGGAAGAATCGAAGCTGCCCCTCACGTAGAACACCGGGATGCCCGTGTCTTGGCACATCGGCAGGCCGAGGTGCTCGGCCTTCTTCACGTTGTCCATGACGGCCCCCAGCTGGGTGTAGGCGACCGGATTGGTCTCCCATCCGGCCGCGGCCTCCATGGCCCAGCCGATGTCCTCTGGAAGCCTCGTGTTCGCGAGGCGGAGGAGGTTGACCACGACGTCGTCCACAGGTTCGGGCAGCTTTATCATGACGGCGATGAGAGGGTCGGTTGTATTTGGAGATTGGGCATCGCGGCACGAAGTACATCGCGTCGTCGATGGAAACGACCTTCACCGAATCCCCGATGTCCGCGTCTTCTGGCACCTTCAGGTCCACAGTGGCGAATGTGCGGGGGTCCAATACCTGGATCTCCCCTCCGGAGCGGCTCACGACGGTGGCCTCTGCCAGCTCCGAGGCGGCTTCATAGAGCTTGATCTCCGTCATGTCCGCCCTGCGGACCGCCCTCTCGCGGAAGTCCATCAGGTCGATAACGCGCCCGCCTCCGCCGGAGACGCGGACGAGCTTGCACCAGCGGCCCCGGAAGCGGACAACGTCGCCCGCATGGTACTCCGGGAGCCTGACCAGGTACGTGATCCTGTACATGTCCTGGCCGTCGGCCGTCTGTCCCACGAGCTTCGGGGACTCCTTGGTCTCGGCGCAGTAGCGGTCCGCCAGCTCCCTTGCCAGCGACTTCCCCAGGGACATCGAAGATAGATAGACATCCGCCCCTCCCGCGACCAGCTCCATCTTGGTTATGAAAAGGGACCTGTTATTGGCTGCCTGCCTCGCGACGGAGTTCTCCGCCATCGCCAGGGCCTCCTCCCTCATCTCGGGGGACAGCTTCCCGGATCCGGTGCGTATCTGCAGGATCGCCTCGTAATAGCTGCCGAGCTGCCTGGAGCACCTCTTGCAGACGGTGTTCTTGATGCGGACTGTGGTAGAGGATCCGTCATCGGCCTCGTACCCCAGCACATCGCACGACACGGCCACGTCCACCCTGTACGTGTAAGGGTCCTGCTCCTCCGCGGAAGCAGACATCGACACCGGGACGGCATCGCGGATCACGGACACCGCGTCCATGGCGGCGTCCTGCACCGCATCCAAGCGATCCATCCTGATCCACCTGTCCCTGAACTCGTACTCCCCGCAGTTGGTGCATACCTTCAGATCCACATGATGGGGGAGCATGGACAGCTTCCTGCCTCCGAGCCAGCAGTCTATGCACAGCCCCTCCAGAGACTCTTCGCAGTCCCTGCCGCATTTCACGCAGAAGCTCAAATCAGCACCACCTGGGCATGGCGGACGCCGCCGATCTCCATGACGGACTCGGGGCTGACCATGCCCTCCTCGATCGCGATGGCCACGGCCCTCTCGCCGACTATGTTCATGATCGTGATGGACTTCATCCTCTCTCTGTAAGCTTCTTCGGAGACGGACTCTCCCTTGTAGAAGCCCTCCGAGACGGTGATCCTGGCGCCGCCCCCTTCGAACGTCATCCCGATTATGTCCTCGTCGCATGCCGCGAGGATCCTGTCGCTGCCATGGGTGTGTATCCTTACGAACATCGTTCTCACGTCCTCTTGTAGATCCCCGCAGGGGTCCTGTATATCTCGCCGGCATCGCTCAGCTGCTTCAGCGCCCTGGTGACATCTGTGTCGTTCAGGCCCTGGGAGGAGCAGTGCTGCACCAGCTCCTCCGTGTTCAGGCCGTCGGCGCCGAACTCGCGGATGATGCTCCTGACGATGTCGATCTTGTTCCTGTCCTTGGAGCTGATCCCGGAGGCGATCTTATCTATGTCGAACCCGCCGTCGTCGTTCCCGGCGATCCTCTTCAGGTAGTCCTCCACCAGGTCCACGGCGCGGTTGGCATCCACGTCTGTGACCACTCTGCTGAGCCTCATCTTGGCCGATGCTTCAGATAAACGGACGAATGCCTCCAGCTGCCTTGCGGTGATGGGAACGGAGGATCCGTCGCTGCCCATCTTCCTTATCCCGAGGTAGCTGCGCTCGATGATGTCCATGGCCTCTTTGGTCATGATCGGGGTGATCCTCTTGGAGTACGCGACGTACTTCCTCAATATGTCCACGCCGTAGACCGGGCGGATGGTGTCCGTCTCGGTGAGGATCCTGTCGGGATCGACGCCGTCCACGGCCTCGCCCTCCTGCATCATCCTGACCTGCCCGCGCTGGTGCGCTTTGAGGATGTGCTCGGTGATCTTGGTGTCCCTGGAGACGTCGGGCTTGTCCGTGAGGACGAATATGAGGTCGAAACGGGACATCAGCGCGGGCGGCAGGTCGATCTGCTCCGCGATCGGAGTGTCCTCCTCGAACCTCCCGTACTTGGGGTTGGCCGCCGCGAGCATGGAGCATCTGCACTGCAGGGTCGCGGTTATCCCCGCCTTGGCCACGGAAATCTTCTGGGACTCCATGGCCTCGTGCAGGGATGACCTGTCCTGGTCGGTCATCTTGTCCAGCTCGTCGATGCATGCCAGGCCCTTGTCGGCCAGGACCAGCGCTCCCGCCTCCAGGGTCCATCTCCCGTCTCCGAAGTCGTCCCTGACCGCGGCGGCGGTCAGCCCTGCGGCGGACGCCGACTTCCCGGACGCGTAGATGCCTCTGGGAGCGAGCATGCTCATGTACCTCAGCAGCTGCGACTTCGCGACTCCGGGGTCTCCCATCAGGAGGATGTGCATGTCCCCTCTCATGACGGTCCCGTCGTCCATCACCTTGTGGCAGCCTCCGAAAAGCTGCAGGGCGATGGACCTCTTGACCGAGTCCAGCCCGTAGATCGAAGGAGATATGGATTTGACTATGTTCTCGAACAGCTCGGGGTCCTGCGACATGCGGAGGATCTCCTTCTCGTCCTCCTCGGTGATCTGGATCTCGTCGTACTCGTGCTGCTCGAACTCCACGGATATGACATCGAGGTATGTCTCGAAGACGGTGGACTTGTCGCGGTCCGTCTTCTCCACGGACCTGAGGATCCCGTTCAGCGTGATCCTGTTCCCTGCGGTGACCTCTCCAGCGATGTCGTCCTCCACGTAGCCGGTGATCCTCTCCGGCTGGGCGCCTCCCCTGAGGCCCTCCGGGGACTCCTGTATCTCGATCTTCTGGGTGTCGATGTAGACGGACGCCTTCTCGTCGAGGATGAAGCGGGTGGCCTGCTTGTTGCAGCTGCCTTCGGTGTTCACGCACATCATAGGCTCCTTCAGGAGCATGCCGGGCTGGTGGATCCACATCTCGGCGCCGCATCTGGCGCATCTGAAGAGACCGATGGTCATCCTGGGCTTGACTGTAGTGACCTTCCTCGCCAGGCCCTCCACGGCCACGAGCCTTCTGAGGTGGTCGGCCCTCAGGTTGCGGATGTCCACGGTGGCGTCGCGCGGGAGGTTGAATATCCTTATGTTGATGGCTTCGCCGGGCCTGCTTATGTTGGGGACGAGGGACATTGCCGCGTTCTTGGCGGACTCCAGGCACCTGTCGGGGTTGTCGAGAACGAACATCGCGAAGTCCACGTTGTAGGTGTTGATGTCCGCATAATCCACCATCAGGCTCTTCTTCTGAGGGTAGTTGTCCGCAATGCACGTGATCATCAGGCGGTACTTCTCCTTCGTGAAGAGGTCGTTCCATGCGGCTTTTATGTCATCTTCCTGGAAGTTGATCATTCGGCGGCCTCCCTGCATTCGTCGTCTGCCCACCAGACCCATCCTCCGCGGTCCATGGATATCTGGCCTTTGATCTTGCCCGCCTTGCGGTATTTCATCAGGGTCTTGGCGAGGTCGTCCGGGCACCTGTACTCGAAGAGGTGCTCCAGGCGGTCGGTGGCCTCCTTGGTGGTCAGGAGGTCGTTGCCGAGTGCGTCCCATATCATCGGCAGAAGGTCGTCGGAGGTCATCTCCGCACCCATTCCATCGGATGTATAAAAGGCATTTTAGCCGCCTCCTGCGGCCGGCAGAAAGCGGCTCCCGAGGGCGGGAGCGAGGGGCACGGTTTTCGGAATGCCATAACAGGATGCATCTGGCGGACGATGGGGAAATGGATCGGACAGAGCATAGCCAGACTGCGAGAGAGTCGGCGTTGAAATGTTGAGGATGTCCTAACAAAAAATGCTCAGAATTAGCGTGTCCGAAACGGGTTCCAATCATCTTTTTATATGCCTTCAACGTGGCAGATGCTGAGGTAATCATATGGTTACAGTTAACGGATCTGAGTGCGTTGCATGCGGAGCATGCGTCGATGTCTGCCCCGAGGGAGCTATCACCTGCGATGACATCGCTGTCATCGATGCCAACAAGTGCATCGACTGCGGCGCTTGCATCGACGAGTGCCCCTCCTCTGCGATCTCCGAGTGATCTCGCAGAAGAATCGGGCCGCTTCGGCGGCAAACCCCTTCTCTCGCTTTTCTTTCCGCTCTTGCCTGTCCGGCCCTGTGCCCGTGATTCGCATCCGGAGATCTGCATGGAATCAGCCTGATCTTAAGCCCGATGCAAGTATCGTTTCCAGAACAATGATATGGCACGGGATTGGAACCGCCGGCACATAGACCCAGATACGAAAGAAGTCATGAAGAGCTTACCTCCAAATTATAGCAGAATTTACCTCCAAATTATAGCAGAATTTACCTCCAAATTATAGCAGAATTTACCTCCAAATTATAGCAGAATTTACCTCCAAATTATAGCAGAATTTACCTCCAAATTATAGCAAAAACGACAATCTTATAAAGTGCCTGAACATGGCACCCACTATGGAAAAATATCTTCGCAGAGTCATCGATGACGACCTGGATTTCTATCTCGATACGTTCGGAGCCGTTCTGCTACGTGGTCCGAAGTGGTGTGGCAAAACAACTACTGCTGCGACGAAAGCCAAGAGTATAATCGGACTGCAGGATACTACAAAACTTGACCAGTACGAAAAAGCTGCCAGTGTGAACATTTCATACATACTTGATGGGGAGCACCCCCGGCTTATCGATGAGTGGCAAGTCATTCCTGAAATCTGGGATGCAGTCCGTTCCGAAGTGGATAGGTTCTCAGACACAGGAATGTTCATACTGACAGGTTCCAGAGTGCCTCCTGAGGGATCGACACACCATAGTGGCGCAGGACGGATAGGCGTATTGAATATGTATCCCATGAGCCTCTTCGAATCTCAGGATTCCAACGGACAGATCTCATTGAAATCACTGTTCGAAGGCACATATACGATGGGCGCCGAATCGTCGCTTACAGTGGATCGGCTGGCGTATTGCCTGTGCAGAGGTGGCTGGCCATCCAACTTGGGGCAGGACTATCGCAAATGTGCCACAAAACTTCGCAGTTACCTTGACTTGATATACGAGAGTGACGACTTCTCTTTGAAAAAATACGCAAAGGATCCAGGGCTTGCGGATGCGATTGTGATGTCGTACTCTCGCAACATATCTTCCATAGCTACCAACAAAACGATTTACGCAGATGTCATAAAAAAAAGTGTTTCATCTTCCGAATCAAAGTACTATGATTATATTACTGCCTTGAAAAACGTATATCTGATCAAAGATCTCGATGCATGGAATCCCTCTGTTAGATCTAAAGATGCCGTTCGCTCATCCCCTAAGAGAGAGCTTATCGACCCCTCCATCGCGGCGTTGTATCTCGGATTCACTCCGTCGAATTACATGAACGACTTCAACACCTTCGGACTCCTGTTCGAATCGCTGTGCATAAGGGATTTGAGAGTCTACTCATCGGCAATCCAAGGAAGAGTATTCTACTACCATGACAAATACGGGCTTGAAGTCGATGCTGTCATCTCCCTAAATGACGGCAGATTCGGATTGATCGAGATTAAGCTCGGCTCTGGAGATATAGATGATGGCGCCAGAAACCTCCTCAGTCTCGAATCCGCTCTGGAAGAGACGGGATTCCCCAAGCCTACGTTCAAGATGGTCCTGACAGGCGCAAAGCTCTCATACATCCGTAAGGATGGCGTGCTCGTCGTGCCGATAGGTTGCCTCGGTCCATGACATGACGGCCCAACTTGAGATTGCCCATTTTGGAAGCTCCATGTGTTTCGATCCGAAATTCCGCTTTACGCGGTAATGGGTTTCTGGGGTCCCGAAGGGGTTCGGGATCCTGCTCAGGCCTCTTGGCCAAGCGTGGATTTCTCGACGTATGCGGCCATGTCGAAGATGGCGGCGTGGTACATGGGCCCCTTCGGCACATCGAAATCGAACAGCTTCAGTATGCGCCTGACGTTCTTCGTGACCTCCGACAGACCGCGCTGCCCTCCGTATTCGATCACGTTCAGGGTGCTGAGGGTGGCCAGGATGCCCTCTTCGGTGTAACGCGCATCCGAATCCTTCCCCCTCCGCAAAACTTCATCGGATATGGGATACGCTGATTCCTGAGGAGCCCGAGCCCCTGATTTTTGACTGCTGGCTATTGTGGTTCCGAAGGGTCTAAATAGTAGCAAGATATATAGGATACATGGCCCGGTACTGTCAGAAAAAAGGCGATAAGATCTACGTGTACGAGAGCACCTCCAAGCGCGTTCCCGGCAAAAAGAATCCCAAGTCCACCAACACGTACATCGGGGTATAGAACCCGGAGACGAACGAGATCATACCGAAGAAGGTTCGCGTCGCGATCGCATCCGAGCCTCAGGAATCGGCGACAGAGTGAGGATTTGCATCCTACACAAAGCGAAGATGGGATGCCCAGGGGCGTGTTCGTCCTGACCCCGCCGGGTACGAAGCCAACATAGACAACAAGTACTCCTTCGCCAGCGAGATCGTGCGCACAGGGATCGTGGCGTATGAGCGGCGCGACCATCCTGTTCGGCAACCATGGCTCCGATCCGGGAACGGATCGCCGAGGAATCAAGGCTCGCGGCGGCCCACGATGGACTTGATGTACCCGTTCTGTATGCGGACGACTTCCGTGCTGTCGGCGGCCTTCGAGTAATCCTCGAGCATCGCCCCGTTCAGCCTCATGAACTCGGGCGCCCAGTTGAACCGGCCCAGGAACTCCCCGGCCTGCTCCCTCTGCCCCATGATGATCAGCGCGGCCATGACCGCCTCGGCGCTGTTGAGCTCCATGGGCCTGCCCCAGTTGACGGGATTGGATGCCAGCAGGTACGGCAGAGCCCTCTCCTCCACCTTCTTCAGCCTGGGGAACTCGTCGATGTTCGTCCATGTCAGGTCCATGACCACCAGGCCCTTGCGGACGTGGCGCAGGTCGGCAGGCGACAGGGCCTTGTCGGAGAACGGAGACAGCACGACCGACCCCGCCGGGATGGCTCCCAGCGTCTTGGCCTCCTTGCCCAGCCCGAACTTCAGCATCCTCTTCGCAGTGCACTTCTTGGGGTCGCACTGGCATTTGTCGTAGATGATCACTGGTATCATGCGGAGACCATCGATGCGAGCTTTGCCGGGTCGGCCATGTTCTCCTTCACCCACGCCTCGATCTGCTTCATCGACTCGACATACTCGTTGTAGAGTTCCAGGTCGTCGGTGGCCTCGAAGTCGAGCCTCTGGCGCATGGGGGCGAGGATCTGCTTTCCCTTCCAAGGCGTCTTGGGCGCCCACTCCCTGAAGACAGGCTCCTCTGTGAAGATAACGTAGTCGTACTCCTGGTCCTTCCTCAGATAGTCCTCGTCCTTGAAGTCCTTGGAGACTTGGCGCCTCATGTCCTCCCCGTTCTGGTACATGGCGGAGATCATCTCGCAGTCGACGATGTCGCGCTCCGGGCCCGCGCTGTAGACCTCGTAGAGCTGGGGAAACAGCTTGGCCGTGAAGTACTCGGCCACCTGGGACGAGAAATCGTTCTTGGCATCCACGAAAAGCACGCGTATCCTGTTCTCCTTCTTCTTGAACATCGGTGAACCACTACTGGCCGCTAACACGCGAGGATAGATAATGGTGAGCATGGGCCGCCCGCAAAAGGGTTATCTTGGGCCGAAGCCTACGGATGCGTGCCACGATGATGATCGTTACATCGAGCTGAACGCTGATGATAGACGGGCGAGCTGAGTGGCTTTCTCATGTCCTGCATCCTCGGCGGGATCATCGATTCGAGGCATTTCTTCAGCAGAGCCGGCGCCTGTGCCGGTTCCGTGATCGAAAGGCCGTCCGGCGATGTGAGCCTTTCAGATGCTTCATGGCCGAAACGCACATGGATCCACATCCTGCCGAAGCTGGATCGTGCCAGACGGCAGAGAGCCTGTATGCGGCCACAGCAGACAGCCGCAGAATCTCGATCGAGAAAAGGCGTGCGGGAAGCGAGGCCAGATGATTGCACCGGGGCTGCGACAACGCAGGCTCATCCTTTCGGAGGGATCCTGTTGCCTATGGCGACCCTGGCCGTGTGCTTGCGGCAGGCTATCCCGACTTCGATGTGG
>CAVHMZ010000144.1:0-3415 GCA_963637225.1 Segatella hominis | reverse complement strand
AATCCCGTCCGATCGACTCTTATCAGCTTATACCCGTACTAGATTTAATAGAACCGAAGATCCCGCCGTTGCATGCGCAGATGCCTACGGCGACCACCACCTTCGGCTCGCACATCTGGTCGTACAGCTGCTTCACCACGCTCTTGTTCTGCGAGTTCACCGAGCCTGTAACAAGGAATATGTCCGCCTGCTTCGGGTCGCCGGTGTTGATGACGCCGAACCTCTCGGCGTCGTAGACCGGCGTGAGGCAGGCCAGGACCTCTATGTCGCAGCCGTTGCAGCTGGACCCGTCGTAATGCATCACCCACAGGGACTTCGATGTGCCTGTCATGCTATCACCAGCAGGTATGCGATGTTGCCCAGGCCCAGGACCAGGGCGGCGGCCCAGCCGCTCTTGAGGGCGGTCTGCCACTTCATGCGGGCGAACCCGTTGTCTATCCAGATCTCCAGGACGTAGGCCAGCACCGCAGCGATCAGGCCGATGACGAACCCGGTCCAGGACCCGTCCTGGAAGAACAGGGCCACCATGCCGAGGAGCATGATGCTCTCGTACCAATGAGAGACTTCCATCATGGCATATGTGCGCCCGGAGAACTCGGTGGAGACTCCGCGGACGATGTCCTGATGGGCATGGTGCGACATGCTGAGGTCGAAGGGGGACTTCCTGAGCTTCATCGTCAGGATGAACAGGAACCCTATGAACAGGCCGATTGTCGGCAGGAACGCCATCTCCCCGTGGCGGGCGATGTCCCCGACGAGGAACGACCCGCCGTCGGTTCCGCCTGTGAAGAGGTAGAACCCGATAGCGACCATCAGCACCATGGGCTCGTAGGCCATGGCCACGTAGATCTCCCTCTGCGCCCCCACCTGCGCGAAGGGGGAGCCCGTGGAGAACGCCGCCAGGACCAAGAAAGTCTCGGCCAGGGTGAGCGTGAACAGCACCAGCAGGAGGTCGGCCCCTCCGAAGAAGAGCGCCCCCGTCGCGGCCATCCATACGAGGCTGCATCCGACGTAGAAGTCCTGGAACCTGTTGGGGGCGGAATGCTCCTTGGCCAGGAACTTGCGCAGGTCGTACCAGGGCTGCAGGAGCGGAGGCCCCTGCCTGCCCTGCATCCTGGCGGAGATCTTCCTGTCGACCCCTGCAAGGATGCATCCGGCGAACGGCGCGAGTACTATGAACGCGGCGGCCAGCGCGAACGGCAGGATGTCCGTCACAGCGTCCACCCCCCGTATCCGATGATGACGGCGATGACGATCACGATCGTCATGGACGCCTCGCCCAGGACCCTTATCCTGTCCTCGCCGAACCATCCCTCGAGATACCAGTTCCTGAGGGACACCGCGGCCGCGGAGCCGTAGGAATCGGTGTACGACGAATCGTCCACGGCGGCTCCGGACATATACACCGGGGCCTCGGGGACCTTGGACCTGCCGAAGAACGGCAGGAAGATCATCGCCAGGGCCGCGAGCATAGCGATCAGCAGCGCGGCGCTGCCGTCGTCCAGCATCGGGATCGGAACTTCATGCCCGAAGGCGGTCCCGAGCCAGGGCTCGATGAGATGCTCGGACACCAGCGGGAAGGCGAAGCACACCGCCACGACCAGGACTGCAAGGGATATCAGCACAGACCGTTCCTGGACCCTGACGGCGCCCTCTATGCTCTCCTGCCCCTTTGCGGCATAAGAGAGCTTCCCGAGCCACTTGGTCCAGTAGAACCCGGTGACCGCGCTTCCGAAGGCTATGCACCCGATGAGCAGGAGGGACAGGGGGTTCCCGGGATCCACGAAGGACACCATGGCGGACCACTTGGAGATCAGCATTCCGAGAGGAGCGAGGAACATCGCGGCTATGCCGAGCATCATGATCCTCGCCAGGCGGGGCATCTTCGAGAACAGGCCGTCCATGTCCTCTATGTCCCTGCTGCCGATGCGGTGTTCCGCCGTCCCCACGCAGAGGAACAGCATGGACTTGGTCACCGCATGGAATATCATCAGCAGCACGCCGGCCCAGACGGCTTCCGGGGTCCCGACGCCGGCGCATGCGACTATCAGCCCGAGGTTGGCGATGGTGGAATACGCCAGCACGCGCTTCCCGTTGCTCTGGGAGATGGCGGCCATGGACGCCAGCAGGAACGTGACGCCTCCGACGGTCATGACCATGTACCCTCCGATGTTGCCCGCCAGGAGCGGGGAGAGCTTCAGGACCATGAACACCCCCGCCTTGACCATCGTGGACGAGTGCAGGAGAGCGGACGTGGGCGTGGGAGCGACCATCGCGCCAAGGAGCCATGTGTGGAAGGGCATCTGGGCGGATTTCGCGATCCCTGCCAGCGCAAGAAGCATCACTGCCAGCAGCACCCACTTGGCGCCGGTCACGTCCGGAGTGGCGAGGAGCTCGTCGAACGCCAGGATCCCATCCTTGTCGGCAAGTATTATCAGAGCTGCGATGAACGCGATGCCTCCCACCAGGTTCAGTATCAGCTGGCGGAAGGAGTTGTTCCGGGCCTCCTCGGTGCGGGTGTACCCTATGAGCGCGAACGAGCACAGCGTGGTGATCTCCCAGAAGAAGAACATCCACACCAGGTTGTTCGACAGGACGATCCCGAACATGGCGCTGAGGAACACGAACAGCAGGAAGAAGAACCACGGCCTGCGGTCGTCCTCCGCGTGCTTCTGGAAGTCCCTCATGTACCCGACGGCATAGATGCAGATCAGGCTCCCGACGATGCCGATTATGAGGACCATCAGGACGCTCAGATCGTCTATGTAAAGGCCGTCCTCGACCTCGATATCGCCCTTGAAGACGAGCTCGAAGGCTATGGACAGGGCCAGCTGGACCGCGCCCAGGGCGACGGCCGCATATTTCTTGTACTTCGCACCGAGCCCGATGACGGCGATCCCCAGGACCGCCTCGATGCCGAACATCAGGAGGTCTATCGTCTCGCCGTGCAATTGGAACCGCTCAGGCTCCCCCAGGTGGACGGCTGCGACGGCCACGGACGCCGCCATGGTCGCCAGAGCGCCGACCGTGGCGATGATCCCGCGAGCCCGGTCGTTCCGGATCAGGAGGAGCAGGACTGCGATGGCGAACGGGATCGCCATCATGATCAGGATGTCTTCCATTGCGCATTCCCCACAAGCCTTTTCCGCGGGCCGGGGCCCGCAAGTCTTGATTAAACGTGTTTAGCATCATCGACTTTTAAACATTTGGACATCGCCCATAGAAAGCGACGAAGCAAATCCGGAAGGCTGTGCAAAAGGCATCATGGTTGCGCCGCCGACGGCAGCCGCACCGTCCGGTCCACGCCGGCATTCGCGGAGGATCCCGCATTTTACTAAGGATCGTGAAAGAGTGGGCCTACCCGGATTTGAACCGGGGTCAATGGCTCCCAAAGCCACAAGTATACCAAGCTAGC
>CAVHMZ010000143.1:0-8313 GCA_963637225.1 Segatella hominis | reverse complement strand
GCTTGTGGTTGTCCTCGACCTCGCGGAAGGTGGTGGGCTTGTCGAGCTTGATCTTGATCTGCTCGGCGCCGCAGTAGGGGCACTGCCCTTTCCCGGAAGCGTCCTTGGCGGTCTCCTTGGAGAAGTTCTTGACATCGATCGTCCCCCCTCCCAGCTCCTCCATCCTCTCCATGCTCTCCCTGCGGGCCTGGATCTGGTCGTCCGACAGCATCAGGCGGCCGCAGCTGCAGCAGGTGGACTCCAGGAGCATCTTGATGTCCTTGATGAACCCGACGTGGATGACGGGCATGGCCAGGTCGATGTGGCCGAAGTGCCCGGGGCACTCGTCGACCTTGCATCCGCATGTCTTGCAGCGGAGGCCGGGCTCGATGACCCCCATGTGGGGGTCCATGAGGCCGAGGTCGATGGGATATCCCTCGTCATCGTAGGTGTCTGCCGTGATGATCTTCGTCGCAGACATCTTCCTGATCTCGTCGGGCGAGACGCAGGAGAATTTGATCGATCCGATTCTTTTGGTGATTCCGCGGGCCGTCATCTCAGGTCCTCCAGTTGAAGCCTCATGGCGACACCCAGCGACAGGAGCTCGTCCATGAGCAGTTTGAATGCGTACGAGGTCTGGACCAGGTAGATCGACGAGTTGTTCTTGCACACGGGGCAGTACAGCGAGCCGTGCCTGTCCATGATGGCGATGTGCCCGCACCTGGGATTGCCGCAGATGTACTGCTGGGTCCCGTCGGACTCGTCGAGCAGGCGGTCCTTGATGACCATGGCCGCTCCGTGGCCGATCAGGCAGTCGCGCTCCATCTCTCCGAACCTGAGGCCTCCCTGCCTGGAACGTCCCTCGGTAGGCTGCCTGGTCAGGATCTGCACGGGCCCTCTGGACCTGACGTGCATCTTCCCGCTGACCATGTGGTGCAGCTTCTCGTAGAAGATCACTCCGGTGTAGACGTCGGCCTGGATCATGCGCCCGGTCCTTCCGTCGTACATGACCTCTTTGCCGGTGTTGCAGAACCCGTTCCTGACGAGGCCGTCGCGGATGGACGCCTCGTTCTCTCCGGAGAACGCGGTGCCGTCGATGATGCGGCCCTCCATGGACCCGACCTTCCCCGCGATCATCTCGAGCACGTGCCCGATGGTCATACGGGAAGGGATCCCGTGAGGGTTGACGACGAGGTCGGGAGTGACCCCGTCCGCGGTGAAGGGCATGTCGCGCTGGTCGACGAGCCTTCCGACGACTCCTTTCTGTCCGAACCTGGAGCAGAACTTGTCGCCCAGCTCCGGGATCCTCTCGTCCCTGACCTTGACGCGGACGAGCCTGGACCCGTTCTCGGACTCGGTGATCATGACGGAATCCACCCATCCTGTCTCTCCGGGCCTGACGGTGACGGACGTCTCCCTCCTCTTCTGGGGCGTGAGGAAGTCGGTCTCCTCCTCGATGAACCTGGGAGGCGAGGTCTTCCCGATGAGGACATCGGATCCGGAGACCTTGCTCTCGGGCGAGATCAGGCCGTCCTCTCCGAGGGACGCATATGCCATGTCGGCGCGGGCGCCCATGATGTCGGGGGAGGGGATCTCGAAGTGATCCTCCTGGCCTCCGGGGTAGCGGCGCTCCTCGGCGCGGTAGGACCTCATGAAGGTGGACCTTCCGAGCCCCCTCTGGACAGAGCTCTTGTTCATGACCAGGGCGTCTTCTATGTTGTACCCGTGGTAAGACAGGACCGCGATGCAGAAGTTCTGCCCTGCGGGCCTGTGGCTGTATCCCATGTACTTCATGGTCTGGGTCTGGACCATCGGGACCTGGGGGTACTGCATCAGGTGGCCCCTGGTGTCGGGCCTGATCCTGTAGTTGGCGGTGGGGATCCCCAGGGCCTGCTTTCCCATCCCCGCGCCCATGGTGACGCGGGGAGCGGAGTTGTGCTCGGGATAGGGGACGATCCCGGAGGCGACTCCCAGGATGATCATGGGGTCGACTTCCATGTGGGTGAACTTGGGCTCGATCCTGCTGGGCACGTCGAACTCCTTCTCGCACCACGAGCACCTGAGGGTGACATCGCTCTCCTTGCCGGGGTTCATCCAGTCCACGTCCATGGGGGACAGCGCGTGGTCGCAGCAGGGGCACCTGGCAGGCAGGTCGTAGGGCTCGACGAGCACGAGGGAGTCCTCCTCCTCTTCGGCGTCGAGCCACTCGACGAGGCCCTCGCGGAACAGGTCGTTCCACCTGAGCTTGCCTTCGCGGATGTCCTCGATGTGCTTCCTGGTGAGGGCGAGCCTGCCGTTCTTGAGGATCAGGAGGGGCCTTCTGAGGCGCCCCTCGTCGCAGTTGATGATGACCTCGCCCATCTCCTCGTCGTGGCGGATGTTGATCTCGTTGGATATGAGGCCGCATCTCCTGCGGGCCCTGATCTCGGCGACGAGCTTGGCGGCGTCGGAATGCACTCCCACGAGGTCCCCGTTCACGTAGACGCGGGTCCCGTTGCCGGACTTGACGGACTCCAGGTCGAGCTCCCTGAGCATCCATTTGATGTCGCTCTCGGGGAATCCCTCGGAGACGTCGATGATGAGCGCGGCGTTCTTGACCAGACCGCAGTTCTGTCCCTCGGGGGTCTCGGAGGGGCACAGCCTCCCCCACTGGGTGGGGTGCAGGTCGCGCGCCTCGAAGTGGGGCTGGCTCCTGGTCAGGGAGGAGGTGATCCTCCTGAGGTGGGACATGGCGGACAGGTTCGAGGTCCTGTCGAGGAGCTGCGAGACTCCCGCGCGCCCTCCGACCCAGTTCCCTGTGGCCAGCGCGTGGAGCAGCTTGTGCGTCAGGAGGTCGGGGCGGATGGAGGAGGCGATGTTCATATCGGCCTTCTTCCTTCCCCAGTTCCTCTCGAGCTGGTACTTCAGGTCCTTCATGAGGCTGCTGAAGCTGGTCCTGAAGAGATCCTCCATGAGGTCCCCGGACAGCTTGAGCCTCTTGTTGGCGTAGTGGTCCTTGTCGTCCTCCTTCCTCTTGCCGAGGCTCATCTCCAGGACGGAGCGGGCGATGCGGCCGAGGAAGATGGCCTTCTTCATGCGGTCCTCCTGGGAGTCTCCCAGGTGGGGCAGCAGGGACCTGTCGAGGATGCTCTCGACCTTCTTGGTCCTGTACTCCTTTGCCTGACCGGCGGCGAAGTTCCTCTCGAGGAACAGGATCGCATCCTCCTGGGTGTGGTAGCCGTTGGGCGCGTAGGTCTTCTTGTCGAAGGAGGCCTCGATGTTGGCGTAGACGATGTTCGCCATGGCCTCGTCGGAGACGATGGTCTCGTAGATCTCCTCGTCGGACTCCATCCCCAGCGCTTTCATCAGCGCGATGAGGGGGATGCTGCCGGACGCGACGGGCACGGAGACCATGACCATCCCGTCCTTCTTCTTCTCGACGAGGGTGAGCGCGCGGTACCCCTCCTTCTGGGAGAACACCTTGGCCACCTCCACGGCCGCGCCGTACTTCTCGTTGTACTCGACCATGACCCTGTTGGGGGCCAGGTCCTCGAGCGTGATCAGAACCCTCTCGGTCCCGAGGATGATGAAGTATCCCCCGGGCTCCCTGGGGTCCTCTTTCTGCTTTATGAGCTCGGCGCGGTACTCCTCGTCGGTGAGGGAGTGCTCGAGGCTCCTCTCCATGACCTGCTTGTTGAGGTTGCATCCGGAGGACTTGACCATCATGGGGAGGTCTCCGACGTGGATCCATTTGTCCCCCTCGGGCATCTCCTTCTCGACGCCGTCCTCGTAGACCTCGAACCTGACGTACACGGGCGACATGTAGTGCAGGTTCCTGAGCCTCGCCTCCATGGGGGTGAGGTCGTGGCTGTACCCGTTGGCCTCCATGACCTTGGGGGGCTCGATGCGGATGGTGGGCTTGGCCTGGGGGTCGATGTTCCCGTCCTCGTCCCTGTGCCTTCCGATGCGGATCTCGATGTTCCTTCCGCCGGTCCTCTCGGGGTCCAGCTTGATGACGCCCCTCTCGGCGTCGTCGGTGGGGACGCGGATGTCGTCGACGATCCTCTGCATCCTGCTGTTGACGTTGTTCTTGGTGGAGAGGAAATCATCAAAGGATGATATGTGGTGATTCACGGTGTTGTGCTCGGTGAAATACAGATTGACTAGGTCCCTCAATCGCTTACCCCCTTGTTACGAGCCTGTATGCCACAAATTCCTGGGCGGTTTCGCTCTTCCTGACGATTTTCACGACGCTCCCCTCCTCGATAGGGTGTCCGTGCGCGCTCTCCAGGACCTTGATCCCGGGATCGCTTTTCCTGATCTTGGGAAGCTGGTCGCGGGATATGCGCTTCCCGGAAAGGACTTCCTCCGCTTCCTCCTCCGACAGGAGATGGTGCTCAGGCACTAGCTCGTGCTTGAGCACATTGAACGAGTTGATTTCTGCCAAGTGATTCACCTACTTTTGCCCAGCCCGGTCAGCTGGAAATCGTTTCTTGAGAAAATGCTCTGCATGCTTTCCTCATACTTGATCCGCCGTTCGATCGCTCATGAAGTCCATGGCGGGCCTGAAGGGATTCGAACCCTTGACCACCTGATTAAAAGTCAGATGCTCTACCTAGCTGAGCTACAGGCCCGTGGATAGTTTAAGCTTGTATTTAGTTGGGATAAGCTCATCCTATATAATACTGCTGACTGCTCGGATCCCATCGATGCCTCGGAACTGCGGAAACCGCAAGGAAAACACGGGAATCCGCATTCCGGACGGCGTCATTCCGTCTTCGGGACCCTCTTCCTGCCGAACACCAGGTACCCCGTGTGGCCGAGCGTGTCGAAAGACGGCCTGACTCCCCCGGGGTGGACCTCCAGATAGCGCTGTATGTTCTCCAGCGCGCAGACGTCCGCATATCCGGATTCCCTCATCAGGACCGCGATGGACTCCACCTGGTTCATGTTGGGGACGTATGCGCACACCCTGCCGCCGTTCTTCAGGTGCTTCTCCAGGTTGGGGAGCGCCAGCCAAGGGTCGGGCATATCCATGGTCAGAGCGTCCGCCTGCCACCCGATGCCTGCGTCCATCTCCCTCGCATCTCCTATAGAATATGACCAATATCTGTCCAGGCCGGTGCGGGACACGTTCTTCTCCACCTTCTTGGCGTACTCCTCCCGGAGCTCCAGGGTGTGGACGTGCCCTTCGGGCGCGACCGCATGCAGGAGGGCGGTCGTCAGCCCTCCCGAGCCGGCGCCGACCTCGATGACCCTGTCGCCGGACTTGATGTCGCAGTGCATCAGGATCGTCGCGGCGTCCTTGGGCGAGATGATCTGCGCTCCGCGGTCCAGGGAGCTCATTAGCTCCAGGACCCCCGGGCGGAACACCGTGTAGCTCCTGCCCACGATGGTCAGCCTGTCCCCGTCGTCCAGGTCCTTGAAGCGGGAGCCGTCTATGGCTCCGAGCGAAGGGACCTTGACCATCCCGTAGCCGACCTTCACGAACAGGCGCTTGCCGTTAGAATCCTCCAGGAAGACCGTCTCCCCCTCTGCGAATGCCATGCACGAAGTCAACAAGCCAAAGGTTATATCGCTTGCCGTCGAGTCATGAAGTGTTGCTGCGCCTTCGCGGGCACAGAAAGGAGGAAACGACATTATGGATGGACAGGGGCCGAGGACCGAAGGGGTGCTGGCCGCAGTGGCCTGCCCCATGCTGGAGGACGAGCTGATCCACAGCCTGCATGCAGACCCGGAAGAGAAGGACATCATCGTCATAGACACCGAGCCGAACAAGAGCCTCAGGCGCAAGATGGACGCCTGCGGGCTGAAGTACACGGTGATGGACGAGTGGACCTTCCTGAACGGCGGTTCCCTGAGGGACGGCCGGTTCAAGGTGGTGATCAGGATGAACGACCTCGGCCTCCACGCGGAGCCCAAGGACCTGATGGCCTTCATCCAGGACGAGCTGATCATGATGCAGGGGAGGGTAGACGCATGCGCCCTCTACTACGGCATGTGCGGCAACTACGGATGGGACATCTCCAAATGGGCGGAGAAGGAGCTGATCTACCCCGTGACGACGTTCAGGGACCGGGAAGGAAGGGTCTGCGACGACTGCATAGGCGTGGCCGTCGGAGGGCTGAAAGGATACCAAAGGCTCATCAAGGAGTTCACCGGCGTGATGCTGTTCACTCCTGCCGTGGCGACGAACTGGGAGGAATTCATCGGCGCATCCGACATGATGAAGGGCGTGACCGGCAAGTCCAAGGAGACCATCAAGGAGATCCTGGAGATGTGCGGCTACACATCCGTGGTGCAGATCGACACAGGCCTGGAGGACAGGAAGGAGTTCGACGAGGCCACGAAGAATTTCGCCGACTACATGCACTTCAGGATCCTGCAGGCGTCGCCGGACTACATCGACACGTGGCCCATGGATGAGATATACAGGGAGTCGAAGGCCCTGCTGCAGAAGTCTGGATGACGAGTCACAAGAGGAATGCCATGTACAATGGCAAGAAGACCATGTTCCCTTCGACCGAGAGGTCCTTGGTGCACAGGATATAGGACTTCCCCAGACGCTTCTTGAACATCGCGTTGAACCTGTCGAGGGAGTCGTGCCTGACCCACTTCGAAGATTTGACCTCAATCGGGCAGATGTCCCGTCCTTTGCGGATCAGGAAGTCTATCTCAAGTGTTTGGCCTTTCACGGACCCGTCCTCTGCCCGCTTCGCATAGCGCGAGTAGAAGAACAGCTTCTTGCCGGTCGAGCGCAGAGCCTGGGCAGTGATGTTCTCTGCGAACATGCCCTCATTGATGCTGATTTTGTCCAGTAGGAGACCTTTGTAAATATCCTCTTCAGTCGCGACGCCCATGTCCATGGCCATAGTCACTAACAAGCCCGTATCGGCCAGATACAGCTTCATCGTCGATGAGTCCTCGCTCATAGACAGACCTGCGGTCGGATCAGTGGCATTGATACATATGTTCGCAACCATCGCATCAACAATCCACATGAACGCATCTTCGTACTGGCGCGTACGTGCATCCTTGCTTATACTGGACAGAAGAAACCTTTTCTCTTTCTTGTTCAACTGGCCTGGGATGCTCTCAAAGACATGGTCTACAGATCCTTTGTAGTCTCCTGCGAATTTCCCTATGTCGTTCCGATAAATCTTGAGAATCTTCCTCTTCTCCTTTTCAGCATCCTCGAAGCTCTTGGTTTCCACAAATGTTGAAACCGCGCTGGGCATCCCCCCAACTAGCATGTATCTCCGGAACTGGTTCATTAGCATCTTATGAGGCCCGACATCCAACGGACGTAGTTCTTCGAGACATTTGCGCATGTACGGCCCAGCCGTCTCGTTCCCCATGGCCCAGAGGAACTCTTCAAAATCCAAGGGATAAAGATCGAATCCTTCTTCTTCAGACGGGAGCAATATATCTTGAACGTTGGCTTTTATTGATAACAATGAGCCTGTCTCAATGTAGTCGAAACGCCCATCTTCAACCAGCCTTTTGATCATCTGCCTTGCACGCGGATACATCTGCACTTCGTCGAAGATCACGAGACTGTCACGGACATAAAGCCTGACTCCGTGAAAGGTAGAGAGCTTCTCGAAAAAGATGTCCAAATCGTACGAGTGCCTATAGAATATGTCGAGAAGTTCTGGATCCAAAGTGGAGAAGTCTACCACCAGGCAACTTCTATACTCATTTTTGCCAAATAGTTTCACCAGATGGCTCTTTCCCACACGGCGCATACCATTGATTAGCAATGCCGATCTGCCGTTGCTCTCCTTCTTCCAATCAAGCAATTTTTGGTATGCTTTTCTCTTCAGTTCGACTCCCATGAATAATGGAATAATCTGGCCATATTTAGATTGCACGGATTCAGACTTCTTTTTGCCACTAACTTACACGGATTCAGACTTCTTTTTGCCACTAACTTACACGGATTCAGACTTCTTTTTGCCACTAACTTACACGGATTCAGACTTCTTTTTGCCACTAACTTACACGGATTCAGACTTCTTTTTGCCACTAACTTACACGGATTCAGACTTCTTTTTGCCACTAACTTACACGGATTCAGACTTCTTTTTCCGCTTTGGATACACGGATTCCGAGTTCTTTACGAACGAACAATGAGAAAGAGAAAGAGAAAGAGAAAGAGAAAGGGGGATCGCTCCCCCAAAGTTTCACATCGTGTGCGCCGCGTAAGCAGGCTTGTCGACCGGCTTGCCGCAGATGATGCACTTGCCCGAGTAGGGCTCGGGATGATAGGGCCTTCCGAGGATCTTGAACTCGGTCGCGTCCTCGAACTTGTGGCCGCACTCCTCGCATCCGCACCATCCGAGCCTGAGGATC
>CAVHMZ010000142.1:0-6775 GCA_963637225.1 Segatella hominis | reverse complement strand
CCACTACAAGTCCTACAAGAAGTCCACCAAGACCGACAGGGAGCTGGACCAGGTCTACTGATGCCGGAGATCCTCTTCCTCGGCACCAGCGCGGCCGTTCCGTCGAAGCTGCGCTCCACATCCTGCATCGCCCTGCGCAGCGAATCGGACATAATCTTGTTGGATTGCGGCGAGGGCGCTCAGCGCCAGCTGATGCTCTCGCCGTTCTCCTTCATGAAGATAAGGGCGATACTCATCACCCATATGCACGGAGACCACGTCTTCGGCCTCCCGGGGCTCCTCCAGACCATGAGCCTGTCGGACAGGAAGAAGCCCCTGCTGGTCTGCGGGCCCCCCGGGATCGGGGCGGCGCTAGATGCCATGATGTCCGCGACCGAAGGGGAAACGCAGTACCCCGTGGAGGTCATGGAGGTCTCCGGCGGGGAGTCTGTCGGCGTGGCGGGCATGACGGTCATGCCCTACGCGACCGTGCACGGGACCGCATCCGTCGGATATGTGGTGCAGGACAGGGACCGTCCCGGCAAGATAGACGCCGCCAAGGCCAAGTCCCTCGGGATATCCGAAGGGAGGGAGATGGCCCTGCTGAAGTCCGGGCAGGAGGTCAGAGGCGTGAAGCCGTCGGAAGTCGTGTCGCCTCCGATAGAAGGCTACAGGATAGCCTACAGCGGCGACACAGTCCCCTGCGCGACAGAAAACGAGGCGGTGAAGGGCGTTGATGTCCTGATCCATGAGTCAACGTACATGGACAAGGACTCGCGGCATGCCGCAGACCATTTCCACACGACCGCCGCCCAGGCCGCCAGGATAGCTTCGGATGCGGGCGCCGGGTCCCTGGTGCTCACGCACATAAGCAACCGCTACGATGACCGCTCCAGGGTGCTGATGGAGGCGAGGGCGATCTTCGGGAACACGTTCGCCGCCGACGACATGCAGCGCTACGAGCTGAGCTCCAAAGGGCTCAGGCTGATGGAGAACTGAGCCTCAGATCAGCTTCAGGATGTCGGCGTTCGTTATCATGCCGACTATCTTCCCCTTCCTGGACACCAGCACCGCGTCGCTGTTGCTCATTAACGAAGTGACCGAGGCCATCGGGGTGCTGTCCAGCACCACGGGGTACGACTCGTCCATTATCTTGCAGATCACCATCTGGCCGAGCTGCTCCATGGTGGTCCCCTGCCTCAGGAGGTCGAAGATCCCCCTCTCCGATATGCTCCCGACCGGGACCTCGCCTTTCAGGACGGGGAGCTGGGAGTACCCGGTGGACCTCATCAGGTCCGATGCCATGTGGACCCTGTCGGAGCTCTGGACGGTGACCACCTTGTCAGAGGCGACGTCGGCAGCGGTGAGCATCCTCCCCTCGGTCTGCTTCATGCCCTCCAGCGACTCGAACAGCCTGACCACAGTCTCGTAGCTGGCGGAGGTGGTCCCGCTCTCTATCTTCGCTATGGTGCTCTGGCTGACCCCGGAGACGGATGCCAGCTCAGTCTGGGTCACGTCCAGGGACTTGCGTATGCGCTTGATGTCCGATGCTGGAGGGAACTTCATCGGCCGCATCTAGAGATATTCGTATTTGAATATTATTATCAAAACATATTATAAACAACGAATGATTGCCACCTTCCAACAGAGGTATCTGAAATGAGCAAGAACATCTACGTAGAGGGTCTCAACGAGATCCCCGTGCCCATGAGGAAGGTCGAGATCGTCGAGAGGAAAGGGATCGGTCACCCCGACTCCGTCTCCGACGCGCTGGCCGAAGAAGTGAGCAAAGCTCTCTGCAGGATGTACAAGAAGGAGTTCGGGCACGTCCTCCACCACAACACCGACGAGACGCAGATCGCCGCCGGGCAGGCCGCGCCCCGCTTCGGAGGAGGAGCGGTCATCGACCCCACCTACATCCTCCTGGTCGGGCGCGCCACCACCCACGTCGGAGAGGGGAAGGACCTGAAGTCCCTGCCCTGCAAGCCCGTGGCCCTGAAAGCCGCCCACGACTACCTCGTGAAGACGTTCCCCAACCTCGACGTCGATTCCGATGTCATCCTGGACGCCAAGATCGGGATGGGGTCCGACGACCTGACCGGAGTGTACAAGGCATCCGGCCACCTGGCCAACGACACGTCCTTCGGCGTGGGCTACGCCCCCTACTCCATCACCGACTCCGTGGTCCTCAAGACCGAGGAGTACATCAACGGCGCGATGAAGAAGGACCTGCCCGAGACCGGGCAGGACGTCAAGGTCATGGCATCCAGGGTCGGGAACGACCTGACCGTCACCGTCGCATGCGCCATGGTCGACAAGCGCATCCCCGACGCGTCCCACTACCAGTCCGCCATCGAGCAGATGTACGACAAGGTCACCGACAACGCCCTGAAGGTCATCGGCAGCGAGAAGATCAACTTCAAGCTGGACATCAACACCGGGGACGACTACAAGCGCGGAGTCTACTACCTGACCTGCACCGGGCTCTCCCAGGAGATGGGAGACGACGGATCCGTCGGGAGAGGGAACAGGTGCAACGGTCTGATCACCCCCTACAGGCCCATGTCCATGGAGGCCACCTCCGGGAAGAACCCCATCACCCACATCGGGAAGATCTACAACGTCATGTCCAAGCTCATCGCCGAGGACGTCGCCAAGAAGGTCACCGGCGATGCCGAGATCAGGGTCAGGCTGCTCTCCCAGATCGGGAAGCCCGTGTCCCAGCCCCTGAACGCATCCGTCCAGATCGTCCTCCCCGATGCGGAGAGCGACCCCCACCTGTCCGCCTGGAAGTCGGACGCCGAGGCCATCGCCGCAGACTGGCTGGACAACGTGGACAAGGTCTCCGACATGATCATCGAGGGCAAGGTCCGCACGTTCTGAGATACCCCCTGCGGGCATCGTGATAAACCCGTCCTCCGCGAGGGGGACGGCCCCTTCACATATCATCCATCCAGATGCCTGGATGGATGGTTATTTTAACCTCTGGTCGCATTATTCTTACACAACCTGGTGAACTCCATGAAGATAATCGATGAACCCCAGTTCGGCCCCATGTTCCGCTTCAACGACGCGAACGTGTACTGGGCCCTGCACGTCCTCTCCAGCGGAAGGCGCATCGGCCGCAAGAAGCTGGCCGAGGAGATCGGAGTAGGAGAAGGGAGCATGCGCAGGATCATCGACACCCTGAAGGACTGGGAGTTCATCATAATCAAGCAGACCGGGATCACGATCACCAAAGGGGGCCAGGCGTTCCTGGACAGGCTCCCTATGAAAGTGGTGAACGTCAGGGTCGAGGGAAGCGTCCTCGGGGCCTACCAGCAGGCCATCCTCGTCCTCGGGTGCGCAGACAAGGTCGTCAACGGCATGGAGCAGAGGGATGCGGGGATCAAGGTCGGCGCGGACGGATGCACCACCATCGTCATCCGCGACGGGAAGCTCATGGTTCCTCCGGATTGGAACATCGACGAGGAGGACCCCGAGATGGCCTACATGATCCGCAAGGAATCCGGGATAACTCAATCAGACGCGCTCATCATCGGCGGCGCGGACACGAAGGCCGCGGCCATCGAGGCCGCCGTTTCCGCCGCCCTGCAGCTGTTCTGAGAGGCGGACATGAGGCATCTGCTCAGCCACACGATCTACGGCGGCACCGATGTGTTCGGCGCCGATGCCGAGTCGTTCCTCGGCGGGATAAGGGCCGACGGGGTGGAGCTCCTCACTTCTTATGAGGAGCCGGATCCGTTCTACAAGGGCGTGGCGACATCCGTCCATCTCCCTTACGCCACGGACTGGCTGAGCGCCTGGGAGGGAAGGCCCTACGACCTCCGGGACGACCAGGCAAGGTACTATATGTTCGGTCGCGACAGGGACGAGATCGTCGCCGCCGTCACGGATTCCATCGAGAAGGCATCCGTCCTGTCGCCGGCCTACGGCGTGTTCCACGCCAGCAACGGCGCCGTCAAGGACCTCTGGAAGCGCTCCAGCGGGATATCCGACGAGAGGGTCCTGAAGGCCCTGGCGGAGATGATGAACCGCGTCGCGTCCGGCTTCTCCGGAGGCGAGCCTCCGTTCAGGATCATGTTCGAGAACCTCTGGTGGCCCGGCCTGAGACTGCTGGACGATTCAGGGTTCAGGGTGCTGCAGGATCGCCTGGAGTTCGATGACTGGGGGTTATGCCTGGACACGGGGCACCTGATGAACTGCCTTCCGGGGATCCGCACGGAGAAGGACGGCATAGACGCCCTGAGGGAGATATTCATGGGATATCCGCAGGACCTCATCGGCCGCATCGGCACGGTGCACTTCCATTGGAGCGCCTCGTGGGAGTACAGGTCGTCCTTCGAGGAGAAGGAGCTGACGGAGCCTGTCGGCGACTTCATCGCGTCCGCTTATCCGCACATATGCAGCATCGACCAGCATATGCCCTTCTCGGATCCCTCGTGCGCGGACCTGCTGAGGATCCTGAAGCCGGATTACGCCACCCATGAGCTCCCGGGCTCGTGGAAGAGCACCGTCGAAGACTACATCCGCCAGAGGGCTGCGCTGGACAGCCTCTGACCGTGTTTCGGGTTCGATTGCCGTCCTTCCGGGATGTTCTGGGCCGGATTCCCCGGCGACGATTCCCGATGCGGAGAGGATCACACTGGAAGAGAACGGATTGTCAAACGGACGGGAGCGCCAGCTACTATCGACAATCGATTCGTCATTCGTGCTTCGACACAACAGTATTCAAGGTCCACAACTGACACCGTACAGCACGGTCGCATCCGAAGCCCCGTTTTCAACCAGCAGTTCCGGTTGCATATCGACAAGGGATATGCCCCATCGTTATCCCCCTTTCAACCCTGAAACTGGAGGATCGGCATGATAACAATGAGGTGCGTTGGAACCAGTTATACATCTGCTCCAGATCTTCCACGGCCCTCAAAGAGCTGCTGAGCACCATGAAAAATGCCATTTTTGCGAGAAAACGAACGAAGATCTCAGAGGTTCTGAAAACCCGTCGATTCCCCCGATCGTCCTCTGCGCTTTCGTTCCCAGACCTCGATTGACCCAGGATGAACGAAAATCAAGCCCGGCAGACTTAAAACGCCACCAAATCCGACATTAAACCGTGTTTAGAGTCCAGTCGATTCTGTCCGGAACTCCTCCAAGTCCGCATCACTTCCGGGAATCGGCGACATAGGGGATCGTACTTATCGATGAGCGGGAGCCCCACCCCCACTTTTGAACCAATTGTATATATGATTGCAACTGGAATGAAAGCCAAGAGAGGCAAATGCCTCGCTCTCGCAGCAGTGCTCGCGATGGTCGTATGCGCCTTCGCGGTCGCGATGCCTGCGGGGGATTCCGACGCTGCGATGTCCGAGAAGGAGATCAAGGACAATCCGACAGCGATCGCCGACACCGGCAGCAAAACGCTGGATAACGGAAAAGCCTACTACGTCAGCATCAAGGACGCAAAAGTCGATGCTAAGAATATCACGACCGGCGCCACGATCTATGTGGTCGCAGGCGGGGATGTCACGATTGCGAAGGGGGCCACCGCGGAGAAAGTCACCGTCTACCTGGTGTCCCAGACGGATGCCAACGGGAAGCCGACCTGCTACTATGATGGGCTGAGCTTTGCCGGAGACAACAGCACCACTGATGGCGTGAAGGTCGCGGCCGTAAAGGACTTGACAAACGGGCTGTGCCTGCAGTCGGCCTCGGCGCCGAAGGCTTACGGAGTCAAGTACTCGGACTCGAAAGCAAGCACCGACGGGTCGCTCTACTTCCCCGAGGGAGCCTCGATCGCGGTCGATATCAGCATGGGGTCTCCCAGTGAGGCTGTCTCGATAGTCAAGGGATCGGTTGAAGTCAGCGGGTACACGGGAACCACCGAAGGAGAGA
This sequence comes from Segatella hominis, assembly GCA_963637225.1. GTDB lineage: Archaea > Thermoplasmatota > Thermoplasmata > Methanomassiliicoccales > Methanomethylophilaceae > Methanoprimaticola. Next base: position 901 of record CAVHMZ010000142.1, on the reverse strand, counting down.
AGACCGTTAAGACTGTCAAGCAGGTCATCACCGCTACGAACATTGAGGCGGCGGATCCAAGCGAGCCTGTAGTCATTGAGATGAAAACGCCAAGCCGGACGTCACGGGCCAACGCCGATGTCTGCGAGTTGGAGGTGAGCGGCGGAAACTCTAAGAGCACCTCCAGCGGAAGCACTATCACCACGTCTTACACGTCCGGAAGCATCACAGTGGACAAGGAGAAAGAGAAGGCGTACTATGCCATCACGGAAGAAGATGCCGGATACCTGTGCAAGGTGATCAACGGATTCTTCGTTCCGAACGACACCGCAGCTGCGACCACTGGTGGCGAGAATGCCGAGACCGGAACGACCGGAAAGCTGTATGCTGCGGTCGATGACAGCATAAAGGGCAAAGTCACCAAGGTCTACGGAACGGTCGGGCCTGCGAAACTCACGAGCACGTCGGCGACGATCGAATTCATCAACGTCACGGCCAACGGGATAACCGTGCCGGGGTCAAACTTCAACCCAGCAACGATGAACATCAGCGGGGACGCGGAGTACAAAAATCGTACTCTGAGCTTCGAGGAGAGCGACGAGGGCAAGGTCACCCTGACGAAAAACCAGCTGAGAATGGGCGCGAACATTTATTCCGGGCAGACCGTCACCGTCCTGAACGGGGCCACACTGTTGGTACAGAAGAATGGTGAATCCACTCTCGGCCTGACTGTAGCCGGGAAGCTGTACCTGTACGGACAACTGAATTATGTGGATAACGGAGAGGGTCCGAAGCTGCACGTGAGCTGTCAGGAGGCTACGGGGCAGACTCCTGCCGTTGTCGGAGAGCTGAGAGCATACAGCGGGTCCGAGATATCTTCGAAGATTACGATAAGCGCGGACGACGGAGCCATCGTGGACAT
>CAVHMZ010000141.1:0-4625 GCA_963637225.1 Segatella hominis | reverse complement strand
GTTCGCAGGGACTATGTGGCCGATGGTCGGGCCGTTCTTGGGCTGGGGGTTCTTCATTCCGGTAACCCTTTCGCACCCCACGCGGGCCTTGACCGCGTAACGGTCTTTGTTCTTCCCATAGGCCACGACCACCGTGTTCGAGGGCCTCTTTACGCTCCTGACTCCGTCCGGGACTGCCATGATCTACCCATATTGTATAGTTCTATTTAGATTTGATTAATGAAACTATACACGAATCCGGACGGTTTCCCAGACCCCTGAATTCCGTACCGATCAGAACGAAAAACTATCGAAAAACGGGCTGAAAACAGCCCTGCAGCCCAAGAATCGCAGACCTTCAGGTCTCGGAACAGGGCCGGTTGCGCAACAGAATGATGAAAAGGACGGGAAACGAGCTCGAAATCGAGAAAACGGCCCATTTCGGCTCAAAACTGTAGGATTAGTATAGTTCTACTCGTTGGGAAAGTTGTAGTGATGTCAACGTTTTTCTCGACCGTAGCTCATTCATATCGCTAATCTCTTTCAGAACCATTGCAGATGAAGTCGCCTCATCCTCAGGATGCAATCTGAAACTATGCGACAAGGTAACGTCTGAACAGAACAAGTGCATCCAAATCGCAGATTACGTTGTAGGCGCCATCAATCGCAACTACGAGGACGGGAACCCCTGTTACATGGACATTATTAGAAACAAGATATCCGTTGCCCGTAGGAATTGATGGCCACCCATGGCAGCCGAGCCTACGGGTCTTATCTGGATGGTTTACGAATATGTCTATTCTATTTAATTCTATTCAATCAACCGCTCGTAAGTGTCACGATTGATCAGAGAAAGATATCCGTTGCCTGCAGGAATTTATGGCCACTTACAGCAGCCGAGCCTGCAGGTCTTATCTGGACAATGCTTGTATTAATCACGTATATTTAAAAACACTGTACTAAACACGCCTTCATTAATATATCTGCTGCCTTGACTTCTGCCCCTCACCCTATCCGCAAGCACTGCTGGCCTGCCAAAACCAATACCTAGCTGATACAAACAGTGCCGGCTCCAGAACCATCCTCCCGAGAAGTCCGGACCGTGGCGTGACGTGCAGGAAACCCATATCGCAGAAGAACGAATGAGTGGGCCCGCCCGGATTTGAACCGGAGTCAATGGCTCCCGAAGCCACAAGGATACCAAGCTACCCCACGGGCCCACTGACTGCCCGAATCCATCCCATGATAAAAGCGTTTGCACATCGGTCCGGCGGACGCCCAGAGGCGAATTATACATATTGATGTCCCGTTCACGGACGCATGACGATGCTCGTGGCATACGACGGCAGGAAGAACACGGAGAAAGCGCTCAACCATGCCATCTCCGAATCGATCCTTCACAAAGAGAAGCTGTACATCCTGTCCGTGATCCCCCGCGGGTCCGAGTCCCAAGAGGACATCGACAATGCCCACAGGTATGCCGACGAAGCCCTGGCCAGAGCCAAGGCCGAGGGCGCGGACGCCCATGTGCTCGTGGAATCCGGACAGCCCGACACGGAGATCCTGAGCGCCGCCGTCCGCTTCAGGTGCGGGACCATCTTCGTCGGAAGATCTGGGAAGACGTCCATAGACAGGGTCATCATGGGCAGCGTGTCCAACTCGATCGTGGCCAACGCGAAATGCACCGTCGTCGTTGTGCAATGAAGACTCAATGCCTCAGGCCCAGGGCCTTTATCAGCGCCCTCTCGACCCTGTCCGGGGACGGGGGGCACCCGATTATGTACATCGAAGGCTCCAGCACGTCGGATATCCCCGACGGGGCCACGTCCCCTCCGACGAACAGCCCTCCCGATATGGCGCATGTCCCCGACGCGATGACGAGCTTCGGAGCCGGAACGGCATCATAAGTCCTGACGGCCGCCTCTCTCATGTTCGAGGCCATCGGGCCCGTGACGATGAGCGCGTCCGCATGCCTCGGCGACGCCACCACCTTTATCCCGAAGCGGTGGCAGTCGTAGAACTGGTTGGAAGCGCAGCTGAGGTCCACTTCGCAGGCGTTGCAAGATCCCGTGTCCAGCTCGCGCACGGCGATCGACCCTTTGAACATCTTCCTCGTAGCGGCGTCCAGGGGCTTCTCCGCGGACCCGGGATCGTCCCCCGGCCCGAAGACCAGGTCCTCGCGCGACAGTGCGTAATCCGGAGCGTCCGCCTCGGATATCGCATACTGGGGGCAGACCATGGCGCAGTCCATGCAGAATATGCACTTCCCCAGGTCCACCTTCCATACGGCATGGCACATGCCGAACCAGTTGACGAACGACGGATCCCTGATGCTGTACCTCCAGATCTTCCCGTCGCGGACGATCGCGGAATGGACCAGCTCCCCCCTCGGGGCCTCCACCACGGAGCATCCGAACCCGTCCTTCGGATGGACGGGGACGCGGGTCTCCCCGGACTCCAGCATCTCGGTGCATTGGTGGATCAGGCTGATCGATTCGTAGATCTCGGATATCCTGACCAGGGTGCGGGCGTTGGCGTCGCCCCTGCCATCGGAGCACAGGATGAGCCCGAGGTCCTCGTAGCACCCGTAGGGCCTCTCGCACCTGACGTCCGACCTTATCCCGCTGGCCCTGGCGATGGGGCCGACGGCTCCGATGCGCTCCGCATCGGCCGCAGAGAGCTTTCCCGTGCCCTCCAGCCTGTCCTGGAGCGCCGGGCTGTCCATCATCATGTCGACGAGGTCCTGTATCTCGAACTTCAGCTTTATCAGGAAGTCGTCCAGCTCCCTGAGCCTGGAGTCCTGTATGTCCCTGCGGACCCCTCCCGGGACCACGCAGTTCATGAGCTGCCTGTGGCGGGTCAGGCTCATGTTCATCCTGAAGACCTTCTCCTGTATCCCGGAGCCGATCGCCGACGGGACGTTGAACGCGGTGTCGGTGCACACTCCCGAAACGGAGCCGATATGGTTGTAGAGCCTTTCCATCTCCGCCATCAGCGCCCTGATCACCCTCGCCCTGCGGGGGACCGGGCTCCCATGCTCCATGAGCTCGGAGTACGCGATGCAGTTGGCGACGCACGTGTCGCCGGAGATGCGCTCCACCAGGCGGGACATGTCCCTGTCCGCAGGGACCTCCATGAGCTTCTCGATGCCCCTGTGGGTGTATCCCAGCGACGGGTTCAGCTGCATCACCGGCTCCCCGGCGACGCTGAACCTGAAGTGACCGGGCTCGATTATGCCCGCATGCACCGGGCCGACGGGGATCTCGAAGACGTCCTCTCCCGAGATCGTGTTGGATCTCAGTGGGATGCGGACCTCCGTGGACCTGTCGTAAGGCTCCTTCTGCAGCGGATGGCCCTCGCCCCTGCGGCGATAGACTATCGGCTCCTGCGGAACATCGAAGGCTATGCCGGACATCTCGGCCATCTTCCTCTGGAAGGGGGATGCGCACGGGACGGCATCGGAGATGTCCGCGCCTTTGGAATCCGAGACTGGATACCAGAGCCTGACGGCCTCGCATCCTCTGCGGAACAGGGCGTTTATGCTGCGGATCCCGCTGAAAGGCTCGTCGGCGAACATGTCCATGAGCCTGAAGCCGTATCCCGATAGCTCTTTCGCATCCGATCCGAACTGCGAAGCCTCTGTCTGCCTGTCTTCGATCATATCATCCCTCCCAAGACCGCAGATGCGGCGTTCTCGAACCATTCTGCCACCCGGTCGGGCATGAACAGGCCGATCAGCAGCGAAAGGACCAGCAGAGCCGCGATCGGAACGATCCTCGAAGGTTCTTTCAGATCCTCCGCCTTCTCCGGAGGCTCTCCGGACAGCATGGGGAACACGTTCCTGACCATGCCTGCGAATACCATCGCCAGGAACAGCACCATGAGCGCCGCCACTGCGACCATCCCCGCATCCAGAGCGCCCGCCATTATTGAAAGCTCTCCGACGAACACGGCGAACGGAGGGCATCCGATTATCGCCAGCGTGCCTGCGGCCATCGCCGCGGACGTGAAGGGCATGGACTTGCGCACTCCCCTTATCTCAGACATGGCGCGGGTCCCGTAGGCCTGTATGATGTTCCCCGCGGAGAAGAACAGCACAGGCTTGGTTATCGAATGGGCGGTCATCTGGATCAGCGCCGCGGCGACGGCCGCCGGGGTCCCGATCCCCAGACCGATCGCGATCAGCCCCATGTTCTCTATGCTGGAGTAGGCCAGCATCCTCTTGAGGTCCTTGGCCGAGATTATGAACAGCGATGCCGCCGCCAGGGATATGAGGCCGAAGATCAGCAGGATGGTGGACGCGAACCCGGGATCCATGGCCTCGGATATCCCGTAGAACCTCAGCACCGCGTACATGGCGCAGTTGAGGAGCACGGCGGACAGCAGCCCGCTGACTGGGCTGGGAGCCTGGCTGTGGGCGTCCGGGAGCCAGGTGTGCATAGGAACGAACCCGACCTTGGTCCCGAACCCGATGATGATCAGCACCGTGGCCATCCTCATCATGTTGGGGTCCAGCTCCGAAGCGTGGAGCATGAGCTGGGGCCAGTCCAGGGCGATGTTGGAATCGATCACCCCCACGGTGGACGCATAGGCAAGCGTGAGCCCGAACAGGGCGATGGTTATCCCCACGGAGCACAGGATGATGT
>CAVHMZ010000140.1:0-6308 GCA_963637225.1 Segatella hominis | reverse complement strand
ACCCTGACGATCTCCGTCCGGGCCTTGGCCAGCTTGGAGCAGAAGCATATCCCCAGCAGGACCACGTCCCTCCCGGGCATCTCGCCGTAGTACCTCTTCTCGTGGATCTGGTTCATGGCCTCTTCCACGCCCGCGTCCATCTTATCTTCCGAATCGACGGTCTTCAGCTCCAGAACCATCCCTGCGTCCCCTTCGGCCTTCGGGAACATGATTATGTCCGACCTTCCCAGGGCAGCTTCGCGCTGAGTCCTGACCGTGTACCTCTCGCACACGCCCAGGAGAAGCGTGGCTACGATCATCTCGTAGGGGTTCTCGGGAGTGCTCGGGCTGAGATCCATGTAGCTGGCGGTGATGAGGATCTTCTCCAGGACCTTGACCATCCTCTCCGCATCGCCGTCCAGGACGGCCCTGTTGAACCCGACGAAATCGACGCTGTTGATCGGCTTGATGCTCCGGGCTTTCTTGCTCATGAACTTCATGACCTCTTCGTTCGGCATCGAGATGTAATAGGTTCCGTCGCCTGCCGGCACTGCGTTCAGATACCCGGCCATGGCCATGAGGCTGAAGAGGGATTCGTCGTGAGCATAGACATCGCCGTATGTCAGTTCCGGCGTAAGCTCCGCCTGTGCCTTGTTCCCCGTGACCAAGTCGATGATCGTATCGAAATTGTCGCTGTCGATGCTCTGAAGGAGATGCCTGACGATGCCGTCTCCTCCGGAGTTCGCCCAGTATGTCTCAGGCTTGAACTCCGCGCGGACGTAGTTCATTATGCTGAACGGGTTGTAAACGTCCGCGTTCCCGAAACGGTATCCGTCGTACCATTCCCTGACCTCGTCCAGCTTCTCCGGATGTCCGTAATACTTCAGAATCTCTCTGACTTCGGATTCCGTGAACCCGAACCTCTCATCCGACTGGGTGGAGAAGATGTTATTGACGGTGACGTTGTTGAGCTCGGAGAAGATGCTCTCCTTGGCGATCTGCATGATGCCGGTCATGTAGGCCATCTCGAGATTGGGGTTGCCTTTCAATGTCTGCCCGAGGAATCCGCGGAGGAAGTCGAGCATCGGACGGTGCGATTCTTCTCCGAAAGAATCGTTGACAGCGCAATCGTACTCGTCGATGAGGATGACTGCATTCTTGCCGCTGTGTTTCTTCAAAGCTCCCGACAGCAGGAAGATTGATTCTTCCAGCCTGTTCTCGGGCACATCGCGGTCGTCAAGCATGGAGAACAGATCGCGGACGGGCTTCCTGAGATCGTCGGAATCGAGAAGATAGCGGTGCGACTCGAAAGCACCGGCGACAGCGGATATCATCCCCTTGATGAACTTCTCGTATGTGTCTTTCTTCGAGGGCCTCAGGTCCAGGTGGATTACAGGGAAAGCGTTCTTGAACTTCTCGTACTGCGGATACTTGGAGATCTCCAGGCCGTCGAACCATGTGTTGCCCTTGTACTTCTCGTTGAAGAAGGCGTCCAGCATGGAGAGGTTGGTGGTCTTCCCGAACCTGCGGGGGCGGGTGAACAGATAGATGTCGCTGTCGCTGGAGCTGAGGATGTCCTTGATCAGGAGCGTCTTGTCGACATAGTATTTGTTTCTCCGGCGGAGCTCCGCAAAAGACAGCCCGCCCGTATCCACCTGCTTCATCTCTTCTGACAACTCGTCGCAGGTTGATAATGCCTTGTCTGCAGCGATGAGGCTCTCCCTCTCAGGATTCCCGAGGCCCTCGTGGACCTTTATGCGCCCTCTGTCTCCTCCTTCGCGTCTGCAGGAGATAGGAGGTCCCTTTCCAGGCCCATCGCGGCCCGGGCTCTCGGATGGCTTGCCGTTCGATCCCATGGAGGGAGCTTGCGCCTCTTGGTGTAAGCATCTTCCCTGAACTCTCCGGGGACGTTCCCTCGGCGGAGAAGCCGACGGCGGAGTCCGGGCAGCCGGCAAGGGAGAGCTGGATGGGGAAGAAGCCGCCGGGCATCCCCGGCGGCGTTTGGATCAATGCCTCAGGAGCTTAAAGCCCGCGACGGCGGCGATGATGATTATGATCACAGCCGCGGCGATGTAGTACATCGAGTCGCTGTACCCGGAAGACTTCTCCAGCGCGGCATACACCTTGGATGCGTGCCCCACCTTCTCGAAGTTGACCGGATCTCCGGACATGTCCGGCGAGGAATGCCACCGGATGTTCACGTTCCCGCTCTTGTCTACCGGGACTGTCAGGCCTTCGAGGCTGATGCCCCAGTCCGGATAGCTGACAGCTTCTATCGCTGGGCCGTCGGCCCCGGCGCATATGGTGGCGTACTCCGTGCCGTTGATGAAATACGTGGTGGCCGCAGGCCCGAGGCCCTCGACGGACGCTCCCGCGTATGCGAACACCGCGCCCTTGGACTCGAACTGCACGTTCCCGGTCACCTTCCCGGTGGTCCTGTGGCCCAGGGACAGCGCCTTCTCGCCCAGGAACAGATAGTATCCGCTGACGGTCAGCGAGTATCCGTCCCCGATCGTCAGCTCCCCGACGATGCGGACCAGGTCGTAGTGGTCCAGAACCATGTCGCAGGCCTCCATGGACCCATTAACCAGCAGCTCCCCGCCGGCCTTGATGTCGGAGCCGTCCTCGAAGACGATCTTCCCCTCGACGATGGCCGGTGACCCGCCTTCGGCGGGGGATGCTATGTCCAATGCGGTGCCGAACCGCACCGTCAGGATGCCGTCTTCGGAAACGTAGAGCTGGCCTGTGTCGGAGACGGCGAGATCCTCGGAGATGTAGCCTGCATCGGCCGGGCCGGAGACCGTCATGATCCCGGCAAGGCTCCCGTAGAGGACGGCCCTGCCGTCCTCGGACAGGATGCTGATGCCGCCCGCCGCCGTCAGGGACACGGACGCCCCGGCGGTCCTGACGGTCCCGGTGAAGGACGAGCCGTCGTGGATCATGAGACACCTCCCGTCCGCGAGGGCGACGTCTTCCGAAACGAGATGGGACCCGAACATATGGATGTCCCCCGTCGCGCCGCTCTCGAGGAGCGCCTCGATGCAGTTGTATCCTGTGGAGCCGCACATGGCCATGTCGTAGTCGGCCTTGGCGAGGGCGGCCGCGCCGGGAACGGACTGCATATCCACGGATCCGAGGCTGACGGTCACATGGGCCTTGGGATCCCCCTTGGAGGGGTCGTTGGATATGGAGCTTCCGATGAATGCCAGGGAGCCTCCGGCTCCGCCGACCGTGAAAGCGCCCAGGTCGGACTTCACGTCTTCAAGGATGAGCGTGTTCACCGTCTCTCCGGCGGATCTGCCGTTTATGATGACCTGCCCTCCGTCGATGATGCTGACGGTGGCGAGCAGAACGGAGAGATCCGCGGTGACGTCGGCTCCGGCGGGGTAATTGGAGTATCCGTTCCCGTCGAAGACGCGGACCCCGAAGCCATCGGACGCGGGGAAGGTTGACGAGATGTGGGCGTCATCGCCCCGGGAAGCGGAGACATGAGTGCAAGCGTGGCCCGCTTCCATCTTGAGGGCGAGGCCTGTATAGCATTTCGTGGGCGGAGACTTGGCGCTGCCGTCGGCGGCCAGCTTGACCGTGACGGTGCCTGTGGCGGCCTCCCCGTTCCTGACGGAGCCGCCTTCGGCAAGGTAGATGGTTATGTTGCCGCTCTGGTCAGGGCTGAGCAGAACCTCGCCGGCAACGTAGTACTCCTTGCCGGTGTCTGTGATGTCCTCGACGTACGAGCCGGGAGAAGCCGGCTCGATCAGCGTCGGAGGAACTGATATTGGGGCTGTGCCGCCATCTGCGGTAGCGCCGGTCCCCGGTGCGGAGACGGCGAACGCCAGGACGCAGACGGCCGTCACGGCCATCGATATGAGCGCCTTCGTGTTCATGATGGAGGACGATGGCGGTTTTCTTGTTAAATGGTTCGTGCACCATGCGCACAATACGTAAGCGCCTGTTCCCCGGGCCTGCGGCCCAGGGCAGTAGCCGGCTCACCGGGAACCGGATCTGACGATTCCGTATCCTGCCAGGGCGACCGCTATCACGGCCGCCATGACGGCGACGACGAGGGCCGTGCCGACAGGCTTCCCTCCGTCTTCGGACACGGGCTCGGCGACAGTCAGCGATATGGTGCATCCCTTCCCGTCGTCGGGAATGACGATGGACCCTCCGGACACGGCAACACCGTCCAGCTTCAGGACGACATCCTTGCCGGAGTACCCGTCCATCAGCGTCCAAGCGACCGTGTGGACCCCGGGAGACAGGCTGAGGCTCCCTCCGACAGCTGCCTCGGCCTTGTCGATGAACACCTTTGCGAACCCTTCGCCCGCCTGAACTGCAGCTTTGCAGAGGCTCGCGTGGACCTCGTCGGCTCCGCCGACGATCATGTCGCCGACCGGGGCCTCCTTCCCTTCGAGCGTGAGCGTCCATCCGGACGCGACGGTGCCGCCGGAGGCCGGCACCCTCAGGTCCGAGACCTTCAGGGAGCCTCCGGACGGCATGTACGCCTTCGCGTACGCGACGCCGTCGACCACGTACGAGGTGGACTCCATGGTGCCGGTCAATCCGCCGACGGTCGCCCCCTCGGCGACGTAGAGCGCCTTCAGGCCCGATATCGACGTGCCTTCGGGGATCGTCAGGACGGCCGAGCCGCCGACGAACGGCTCGTCGCTGGTCAGCGCCATGCCCACGAACACCCTCTCAGCGGAGAACGGAGCCTCGGCCCTGAACGTCCCAAGGACCAGCAGATCCTCCGCGTTCAGGCTCCATTGGTACGAGAAGGATGCCCCCTCGGGGACTATCAGCCTTTCGACGGAGATGTCTCCGGAGATGTCGTGCCCCTTCTCCGCCACGAACGTCCCGATGTCCATCTTCCCGTCCACGCCCAGGCTCCCGCTGACCTTGATGCTCTCCACATCGAGGTCTCCGGCCACGTTCAGCGTCCCTCCGACGATGGCCTTGTCGAAGGACAGGTCCCCGCCGGCGTTCACGGAGCCTGCGACGTCGAGCATATGCTCGTGCTCGGCGCCGAGGGACTCCGATTCCTTGCAGCTCAAGTCGCCTTTGACCGTCAGCATCCCTCCGCCGGAGACGGCCAGGGATTCGGCGGACACGTCCCTGCCCATGGTCGCGACGGCGCCGTCCTCGATCGAGATCTTCGAAGCGGACACCTCGCCATCCACGGCGAAATACTGCCTCACGGTGATGTCACCGTACCTGTGCCTTCCGCCGATGGTGATGTCCCCGGAGGAGCGGGTGTCCTGGTAGATCATGTCCTTGAACACGTCCAGCTTGCCCCTGACGTCGATGCAGTAGAACTTCCCGGGCAGGATGACCCTCACATCCTCCCCGGTGGTCAGGTTCTTGGAGGACAGGGTGCCGTAGATCCTCAGGTACCCGTTGACGATTATGTTCTCTGCCGAGAGGTCGCCGCCGACCGTGACGACCCTGTCGACCGTCAGGTCGCCCGCCGAGAGACTGCCCTTCACGTCGAAAGAGCCTGCCACGGACAGGGCGCCTGTCTCGGCATCTCCGCTGACCGCGACCTTGGAGCCGTCCGAGACGGCGACGTCGCCGCATTTCAGGGAGCCGTTGACCGTGAGCGTCCCTTTGTTCACTGTGATCGTCCCGCATTCCAGATCCGCGTCGAACGTCATGTCGCCGTTGACGACGAGATCCTCGGCCCCCGTCCCTCCTTCGGCAGACGGCACCGCCGCCATCAGCACGCAGACGGCCGCAGCCATTGCCGCCAGGGCCACGGCGGCGATCAGGCGGCCCTGCTCTTTCCCGATTCTCATTGCTCTCATGCCTCCTTCGGGCCGATGGGCATCCCGGCGGGATGACTCCGGCCCTTTCACGACGGAGCATCGGCCCCTGCGTATATAGAAAGGCGGACATGCTCTACATTCCTTAAAGAAGCTGTAGACGCGGCTGTCACCGACAGATGCGGCTTCAACAGCTGACTGCCACTGCGACTATGCCTACGATAAGTTTCCTGTCCTTATCAATTGGAGTATACATCCAACTTATTAACGTTGCAAAGATTGCCAGATCAGAGAGATAATGAAGATCTCATCTGGCAGAATACTCAGAATCCATCGGAGTTTAAAGACTTAATATAATCTAAACTGTATAGATTTATAGATTGATAATGTGACATATAACTATATGGTATCTCCAGATTTCCGGTTGGTAAGACCGCCTTGTTTTAATTATCTAAAACATATTCCAGTCTAAGAGTAGTGACGTAAGGACAGCGGCCGATACAACTCACGCTCTAACTCAATACCATACCGACATATGTGAAGCCCCTGCTCATGCGCCTGACACTGGAG
>CAVHMZ010000139.1:0-4709 GCA_963637225.1 Segatella hominis | reverse complement strand
CGGACGACCCGGAGAAGAACTCCAACGTCGTCGTCTCGCTGACGATGAAGGACCTCAAATCGAGCAGGCTGGAAGGCGTGGTGCACTATGTGCAGGAAAAGGTCGCAGACCAGCTGGTCGACATCATCAGGTATGATGATTCCCTCCGCATGGATCCCAGATTCCGCGCCGTTTACAGCGACATAACCACGAGGGGCGCATCGGAAGAAGCCGTCAAGACCTCCCTCAGGGACGCCTGCAAGCTGATCTTCGAATTCTGCGGGAAGAGCACGATCCTGCTCATCGACGAGTACGACAACGTGATGAACAAGCTGTACGGCACCACCATCCACAGAGAGGTCGTCGAATTCATGAGCGGGTTCTTCAGCTCGGCGCTCAAGACCAACCCATACCTCAAGTTCGCGGTCCTGACGGGGGTCATGAGGGTCTCCAAGGAGAGCATCTTCTCTGGGATGAACAACCTCGTCGTGAACGATGTCCTGTCCGGCGACGATTGCCCCGACGAACGCTTCGGGTTCACCTCGGACGAGGTCAGGAAGATATGCGAAGACCTGGGCGCCCCCGAGAAGTTCGGCGACGTGAAGCTCTGGTACGACGGGTACAGGTTCAACGGCAGGGAAATCTACAACCCGTGGAGCGTCATGGCCTGCGCCCAGAAGAGATTCACGACCAAGACGTACTGGGCCAACACCAGCAGCAACGACATCCTGGACGACCTGCTCAAAAGGGCGGATGACGACCAGTTCAAATCGATAGAAGAGCTGTGCTCAGGCAAGCGCCTGAGGATCGTCCTCGACGAGAGCATCTCGTACAAGGACCTGGACTACAGCGCCAAGGACCTCTACTCGATCATGGTCATGACCGGGTATCTCGCAGCAGTCCCGTCCGACGACAAATACGAGGTGTTCTTCCCGAACACGGAGATCTCCAAGGTCTTCGGGCGCAAGATGGCATCCTGCCTCACAGAAGGGAAGAACACCGAGCTCTCGTTCCTGAGCGAGGCCGTGAAGGCAGGGGATGTGGAAACTGTCGCGAAGGCGCTGACGAAGCTGCTGGAAGTGCTGAGCGTCAGGATGCTCAGGAGCGAGTACGCATACCAAGCGTATCTGGCGGGGCTGTTCGTCGCCAGCCGCGAGGACCATGCCGTGACCACAGACCGCGAAGCCGGCGACGGATATTACGATATCATGCTGACCAGCACGAAGAGGTTCGGCGTTGATGTCCTAATGGAGCTGAAGAGGTGCAGGAAGACGGAATCGCCCGGCGGAATCGCGGAGAAGGCCCTGAACCAGATCATCGACAAGAGGTACAACGCCGCGACAGACAAGACAGTGATGGCCTACGGAGTCGCGTTCAAGTCCAAGAAGGCCACGGTGACCTTCAGGCAGATCGACCCCGAGCGCTGATGCCTTCGGGCCCCCGGGCTCTTTCAAAAGTTTCTCAGTAATGGCAGCTCCCGGTGATGATCGGCCTCTTCGGATCCGGCGGAAGCATCGGGAGGATGTCCGCTCCCGGATCGACCATGACCTCGACGATGGTGGTAACATCGGACTCCATCGCCTCATTCAGCGCCTCGGCGATCTCGCCCGGCCTCTCCACGCGGATGCCCTTCGCATGGAACCCCTTGGCGACGGCGACGAAGTCCGGGTCGGCCCCCAGCTCCTCTGAGATGTACCTCTCGTTCCAGTAGTACTTCTGCATCTGCCTGATCATCCCCAGGCAACCGTTGTTCAGAAGGACGACCGTGACGGGCAGCTTGTGCGCGACGGATGTCGCCAGCTCCTGGATGACCATCTGGAGGCCTCCGTCCCCGGTGACCGTCATGACCTTCTTGTCCGGCATGGCGGCCTTCGCCCCTATGGCCGACGGCAGCCCGAACCCCATGGTCCCGAAGGTCCCCGATGTGATGAACTGCCTCGGCTTCCCGATGTCCAGGTAGTGCATGGCCCACATCTGGTTCTGCCCGACATCGGTGGTGACGATCGTATCGTCGTCCAGCACCTTATTGATCTCGTGCATGACCTTCTGCGGAGCGATCGGGACGGCCTGTATGTCCGTGTCTATCCTGTCGTCCGCCCTGACCTTCCTGGCATGCTCGGTCCACTGCGCCCATGCGGCCGGGGCGTCACCGAGCGCGCCCAGCAGGGCGCGTATCGCCTTCGCCGCGTCGGCCTGGAGGTTGACGCAGGCATGCCTGTGCTTGTTGAACTCGGTCGCATCGATGTCGATGTGAATGACCCTCCCCCGGGGGGACTCCATGCGGTCGTGGCTGCTGTAGGTCCTGTCGGAGAACCTGCTCCCGACGGAGATTATCAGGTCCGCGGAGCGGACCGTCTCCAGGGCGGACAGCCTCCCGTGGAGCCCCAGCGGACCCATGTTGAGCCCGTAGGACGACGGCACTATGCCCATGCCCATCAGGGTGTTGACCGTGGGGGCGTTCAGCCTGCGGGCCAGGTCCATGACCTCCCCGGAGGCGTCTATCGCCCCTCCGCCGACCAGGATCACGGGCCTCTGAGCCTCCTTTATCCACCGGATCGCCTCCTGCAGGCCGGAAAGATCCTCCTTCAGCGGCTTGACCCCGAACTCCTCGTGCAGGAGCGCCGGATCGATGTCGGAGTTCATCTGGTCCACGGGCAGGTCGATGTGGACCGGCCCCCTCCTGCCCATCTGGCAGATCTCCCATGCCTCGGAAACGGCGTGGGGGAGCCTGCAGACGTCCAGGACCCTGTAGCTGTGCTTCGTGATGGGCATCAGGAGGCTGTACGCGTCGACCTCCTGGAACGCGCCCAGTCCCAGCGAGCCTGCGGCGACCTGCCCCGTGAGCGCGATCATGGGGGACGAGTCGGCGAACGCCGTCGCTATCCCCGTGACGAGGTTGGTCGTGCCGGGCCCGCTGGTCGCCAGACAGACCCCGGGCTGGTTCTTGGCGCGGGCGTATCCGTCGGCCATGTGGGCAGCGCACTGCTCGTGCCTCACGAGGACGTGCCTGATAGACGAATCGTGGAGCTCGTCGTAGATGGAGATGACGCTTCCTCCCGGATAGCCGAAGATCGTGTCGACGCCCTTTTCCTCAAGCATTGTCAGCAGTGCCTTGGTGCCTTTCAAATCGATACCTCTGGACAGCGAACCGCGACGATTCTTAATAAGCATATTCGGGCCAGGTGACATAGAAGTTGGCGCTTCTTGACCTTGGGCTCGGTCAAGGTTTCCGAAGCCTGTCTGTCAATAGAGTGGCCTGCATTCGCAGACACGATGGTTCAATGGAATGTCCGCGCAACCTTTATCATCTCGGACGGCGAGCCGCCTTCCCATGCAATACCTGCCAGTTCTGCTGAGGCTCCGGCCCGACAAGAAGCAGCAGCGCAGGCTGTGCAAGACGATCGGCACCTGCAGGGACACGTACAACCGCCTCATGGACGAGGCAGTCGGGACCTATCTCGAAGAGGGCAGAGCCGTGCCGGTGTACGAGCTCAACGCCCTGCTGCCGCCGATGAAGGAAGAGCATCCCGAGATGCGGGAGGTCCATTCCATGGCCCTTCAGAACAATCTCGGCGCGTCAGCACGGCCCTTTCCCGGGCAATAGGGGCGAAGAGGAAGGACAACAAGCTCGTCCTTCCGAAGAAGCGCGGCCCCAACGGGTACCGCTCCTTCGAGATCCCCTCGCCGAAATACTTCTCCCCGGAAGGCGGCAAGCTGTTCCTCGGGAAGATGATGAAGGACGCGGGCGGCATCCGCTACAGGTGCAACCAGAAGATCCAAGGAGACGTCAAGACCTGCATCGTCTTCAGGAGGAAGAACCACTGGTACGCCCGCATCGTATGCGCGGTCGAAGACCGCGGAACCGCATGGTTCGGCCAGGACAGGCCCGAGGTCGGCTTGGACCTCGGATTGATCGACAGGACCACCCTGTCCGACGGCACGGTCTACGAGCATGAGCGGTACGAAGGCATCTGGGAAGAGATCGGGAAGATACAGCGGAAGATGTCCGAGCCGGAGCCCGGGACTGCCAGATACGAGAAGCTGGCCCGCAGGGCCGCGAACCGCTGCCAGAGAATGGCGAACCTCCGCCGGAACGATCTCAGGCACGTCGCCAAAGAGATCGCCGAAGGCCACGAGATGGTGGCCATGGAGGACATCGGCATCAAGAAACTCGTTCAGAAGGGGCGGGGAAGAGGCATCCGCCGCTCTCAATACTCTGCGTCGTGGGGGCGCTTCGGCAAGATCATGGACTCTGCTGCGGAAGCAGCGAGCACAGAGGTCGTCAGAGTGGACCCCCGCGGCACATCGCAGAAATGCTCCGGATGCGGGCAGCTCGTCGAAAAGGATCTCTCTGTCAGGGTGCACAAGTGCCCCTTCTGCAAGCTCGAGATGGACAGGGACCTCAACGCGAGCATCAGCATCCTGGCCGCGGGGCGCGCGGCCTTGGCTTCGAGCCATAGACTGCGGGGATGACCTGTCCCCGCCCGATAGGTGCACCAACTTCCTGGTCACTTAGCCCCAGCATATTTGGCCTGTGCGCCATCGGCACGACACCGTTTTATATCCAGGTATGCCCATCGCATAGCATGGACCAGGTCTTCCCCACAAATGTCTGCGATTTCAAGACCATTGCCAGCGAAGGATACACCTTCGTCGACAAGACCCTGATGATCAGGGACATCGTGTCGTTCAAGAACGGGCCGTTCCTCTTCACCCGCCCGAGGAGGTTC
>CAVHMZ010000138.1:2744-3847 GCA_963637225.1 Segatella hominis | reverse complement strand
CATGAGGATGTACTTCTCCTTCGACGATAGCACGAGCATCCCGTTCTGCCGGAACCCGTTGCGCTCGTAGAACCCGATGCGGCGCGCGCGAACCTCGGCATCCTCCCCCTCCGGAGGCTCCACATCGACAAAGATCTTCTCCCCCGGATGCTCCGACTTCAGGATGTCCAGGACCTTCGACCCGTAGCCGCGTCCGCGGAACTCCGGATCCACGGACATGTAGAGCAGGAAGAACCCGATGTCGGACGCGATGGTGTAGATGAAGCCCCTGAACCCGCCGTCGTCGATGACGCGGAACCCGCATTCGTAGTCAGAGTAGGACAGTAACTTGCCGAATTGGTAGCGCTCTATGCGCGGGAAGGTGGAGACGTAGAGCTCCTCGATCCTCGCGAGCTCGGATGGCTCCGGCGGCCTCAGCGAGACCATCGGAGGCGCCTTCCGAATGCGATGACGGACAGAACCTGGAGCTTCGGGTCAAGGGAGGCCTCGCGCTTCACGGCATCCTGGGCCTGCCCTTCTCCGCAGCTCCTGAGCCTGACCTGAATCCAGCAGCTGCCGAGGCCCAGGTCCTCGGCCTCCAGCTGCATCATTATCGACGCGATGGAGGCATCCTCGGTCCAGACATCGCAGACATCGGGGTCGGCGGCGACGATTACCGCGAAGGTGGCAGTCTCCAGCGCCGCGGTAGAGGAGTCCCTGCACAGCGCCAGGCGCCTGATCAGGCCGATGTCCTCCACGGGCACGAGGACTACGTCCCTGAGCTTCCTGGAGGAAGGGGCCAGACGGCCCGCCTCCAATATGGAGCTTATCTCATCTTCCGAAAGGGGGACATCGGAGAAGCGCCTGCAGGTCTTCCTCGATGCCGCCAGGTCCAGGAACGGCATGGTCACTCCAGCAGGATGGCGGGCCTTCCGGGGGATGCGGCGCGGGCCTTGTTCTGGGGATCGTAGAGGTCAGGAGCGTCTGCGGACAGGACCTCCACCTCCAGCCCGGTCTCGTCCGACAGGAATCCCTTGGCCGAGGAGAGCAGCGCGAGCTCGTCGGTCTCGTACAGAGGGCGCTTCGCTTCGATCGTGGATCTGGGGAACTCGATGGCGACCTTC
>CAVHMZ010000138.1:2262-2679 GCA_963637225.1 Segatella hominis | reverse complement strand
TCCGGGGTCGACCTGGGGAACTCTAGGGCGACCTTCTTGGCCATCTCCGAAGCGGCCTTGCCGTTCTTCCTGATGGCCTCGTCGGACATGCATGCCTTGGTCAGGTCGGGCACGGTGAGCTTCCCGTCTGCCATCATGGCGGCGGCCTTCCTCATGACCTCCTTCTTCCAGCCTGCCGAGGTGTACAGGACGACCCTCTCGGGCTCGATGCCCGCGATCTTCCTTATCTCGGTGATGTCGGACATGATGTCGCGGATGAGGTTCTCCCCGTACTCCGAAGACGCAGAGATCGTAGCGGGGTCCGCCTCGGGCAGCTGCCCGGCGGAGACCAGCCCCTCGAACCCGGCGGACTCCCACAGCTCCTCTGCGGTGTGGGGGGTCACGGGCATCATGGCCTGGATCCAGATCCTCAGCGCC
>CAVHMZ010000138.1:0-2252 GCA_963637225.1 Segatella hominis | reverse complement strand
CCCTCTGCTTGTAGGTCAGGACGGTCTCCTCGCTCCACTCGACATCCACGAACATGGACGCCACGTGCGCATAGTAGAGACGCATCGCATCGACGCCGTACTTGGCGGCCGCTCCGGGGATGGGCTGCGCCCCTCCCTTGGACTTGGAGATCTTGTCGCTGTTCTTGCCGGTAACATACCAGTTGACGATGATCCCCTTGGGGCGCATCTCCTCGGGCAGGATGGCCGCGTGGTTGAACAGGAACACCGGGAAGTGGACGGTCATGTGCTCCTTCCCGCCCAGGTTGATGTCCAGAGGATACCAGTAGAGCACGTCCTTCCTGATCCTGTCCAGCAGCTCCTCGGAGATGCCGGTCTCCTCGGCTACTTCCCTGATGTCCCCCTTGCCCAGGACCGCGTAGTCGAAGAACGCCTCGGTCATCTGGTCTGGCAGGATCTGCTTGGTGTTCGCGTAAAGGGATATCGTGTAGTACACTGGATAGAGGGTGGAATCCGAGATGGCCTCGATGATCCATTTGTCGTCGAAGGGGAACCTGGTCCCCAGCCAGTTGCCCAGCCTGACGCACGCCCTCTCCCTGAACCAGTCCAGGATGCCGTGGACGTTCTCGGCGTACTCCGACGGGATGATGTCCATGGCGCTGCAGTGCTCGTCCGTTATGCGGGTAAGCTCCGGGTCGGCGTAGTTGATGAACCACTGGTCGTCGATCCTCCTGATGTGGACCCTGCGGCCGCACCTGCAGACGACCTCCTCGGTAAGGTCGTGGAAGGTCTCCGCCTCTCCGGCATCGATCATGGCCTGCTTCATCTTGTCCTTGGCCTCCTCGACGCGCATCCCGGCGTAGGGCCCGCAGACGGCCTTCATGCGCCCCATGTGGTATCCGTCCTTGTAGACCTGCTTCTTGGCATCCACGAGGCGGGGGTCGCCGGACTTCTCGATGCCCATCTTGTCTATGATGTCCTTGGCAGGGAAGTCTCCGTACCCCTTCATCTCGATGATCGAAACGGGCACGACTGAGTCTATGAGCTCCTGAGAAAGCCCGTACTTCTCCTTGAGTGCGGGGTCCTTCTTCACGGCCTCGAGGGAGATCCAGTCGTCCGGGGCATCGGACGGGACGGATGTGACCAGCCCAGTGCCCACATCCGGGTTGCAGAACGCAGCGGGGAACACGGGGATCTCGCGGCGGATCATGGGGGCCTCGCACATCCAGCCGATCATCTCGCTTCCGGGTATGGAGCCGGCCTCCTCGATGCCGTCCTTCTGGAGCTTCAGCTTCTCGGCGGCCTCAGGGGACACGATCCATGTCTCCCCGCCCTTCTTGATCCTCCTGTACTCGACCTCGGGGTTCACCCAGAAGCAGACCTGCCCGTACACGGTCTCGGGCCTGAGGGTAGCGGCCACCAGGAACTCGTCCCCGTGCCTGAACTTCAGGAGCACGTACTCCTGCGTCTCGGCCTTCCCGCCCTTGGAGATGTCGGTCTCGGAGGGATCCACGGCGACCGGCCCGCAGCTGGGGCAGGCGGGGGCGTAATAGGGCTTCTGGATGAGGTATCCTTTCTCGTTGAGCTTCCTGAACTGCCACTGGATGAACTTCCCGTAGTCGGGGTACAGGGTGCAGGTGAACCTCCTCCAGTCGGCGAGGAACCCGAACCTCTTCCAGTACTCGGACACATAGACGCCGTTGAAGAACTCCACGACGGACATGGGGTCCTTGAGCTCCTCCAGCTTCTCCCGGGGGCATCCGTTCCTCAGGAGATAGTCTACAGTCTTCTCGTCTCCACGGGCGATCTTGTTCGCCAGGCTGATGCCCCCGTTGCCGGTGGCATGGGTCCCCACAGGGAACAGGACGTTGTAGCCGGTCATGCGCTTGTACCTGCCGATCGCATCGACATAGGTGTATCCGCGGAGATGTCCGACATGAAGGTATCCCGTGACTCCGGGATATGCGAAGATTATCATGAACTTGGGCTTGCCGTCGATCCTCTCGGACTCGTTCAGGCGGGCCTCCTGCCACCTGGCCTGCCATTTTGCTTCCATGGAGCTGTAGTCGTTTGCCATGAGATCCCTTTCTCTATACGTGCGCGAATAAACAAGGTTGTTAAATAGATTCTGAAACAGGGCATCCTGGCCAGATGAGCAGGCGGATCGGGGCCTGCGGCAGGAGCGTGCGGCATCCGCTCCCGACTCCCTGTCTTACACCTGCTCTTCTGCCATACATCCGCCATACATGCTTCCGGACAGCATGGTTTCCGTA
>CAVHMZ010000137.1:0-7005 GCA_963637225.1 Segatella hominis | reverse complement strand
GGGTTCGAGACCCCTCAGGAATCAGCGTATCCCATATCCGATGAAGTTTTGCGTATCTATTGTAACCATGACGAAGTGGAGGATGTTGTCAGAATCGTGTCGAAGAAGAAGTTCATGGCTGAGATGAGGCAGGTCGAGGACAATCCGCAGACTCAGGTTAGGTCTGTGAGTCTTTCTCTGCTCGATACTAGGACAGGAGACACCCATAAGACGAGTGGATTGAACTGGGGTCAGAGGCCAGGGCGTGAACCCAATCAGGCATTCATCGCCATACCTCGGAATGTAGGCAGGAGCGGTTTCTTCCCCCCGAAGATGCTGGTGTTTACTCTCATGACCGACGATGGGTATGTTATGCAATGTGTGACGCAGGGTAACAAAGAAACTGATCCGGTGCCAAAGCAGTTTACGACCACTTACAACAACAGCGAAATCGGCAGATATTTCCGTCGCAGACTCAACTTGCCCGAGGGAGCTTTCGTCACCAAAGCTGATCTGGACAGATACGGAAGGACAAGCGTAGGTTTGTACAAGCTGGATGATGGCACATATTACATGGAGTTCAGAAAACCTGTCAAGCACACAGTGGACATCGAATGATGCCAACGAATAAGGGTACTCGGGTTCTCAAACGTATTGGGCCCGGGCCTTCCGGCCCGGAAAGATATTCAGTCGAGGCCCGCCTCGCTCTCGTCGTTTATGAACTTGATGTAGCAGTCCCTCTTGAGCCCCAGGTCTCCGGCGACCTCGAGCGCCTTGACCATCCCTGCGGGAACGGGGCAGGCGGTGTGGGGGACGGCATCGTTGGCCAGCTTGTAGATCTCCGATTTGTAGAACTCTGCCTCCACTTCGGAATAGGGGCTCATGGGCTCCAGCTTCCAGGACATCTTCAGGATGTTGGGGCAGTCGCTCTTGATCGTCAGCTCGACGAGCCCCATGTCGTTCTCTTTCGCTATGATCAGCGTCTTCATCTTGCAGACGCCCGCGTCGACGCATACCATGCAGTCAGTCATTGTCTTCACTCCTCAGTCTGATCAAATTGTTTGCTCCGGCCATGGAGCGTATGTCCACGACCCCTATGACCGCGATGATGCGGTTGTCGAGCTCGATGGGCGTCACTATCACCCTTATGCCCTTGTAGGGTCCGGAAGTGGCCACCTTCCTTATCGTTGTTCCCTCGTTGAGGACCTCTTCCAGCACAGGCCCGGTGTAGGCATTGTCGATGACGGCGCCGTTCTCTATCCTGATGCCGAGGTTGTCCCTGCTCTTGGCGCAGACGGGCAGCCCTCCGACCAGGTCGTGGATGGCGAAGGCCAGGGATATGAGCTCGTTCCCGGTGCTCTTCTGCGAGAGGATGTCTTTGAGCTCCCTGCTGAACTGCAGGCCGCCCATGATGGTCAGTCCTGCGATGACTGCGCCCATCTCGGCCGATTCCCTGGTGGGACCGGTGCCGATGATGATCACGTCGTCGTTCTTCAGGCCGAAGACGCTCTTTATCTTCGTTTCGATCTCGGGGTCCACGGGATACTCGGACCCGGGGAACATTAGCTTCCCCCCGATGTACACCAGAGTGGTGGCCCCGGTCGCCCCGGTCTTGATGGCGGCGTCCCTCTCCTCGCATCCGTACTTCACGTTGCGGGCCATCTTCGGCACGCGGACCGCGCAGTCCCTGTCGCCGATGGTGAGGTCGCTGATGGACACGTCTGCCACGTCCATGGCGACGGATCTCTTGAACTCGATCCCCTTATCGGTGAGGCAGATCCCGCCCTTGCCGATGGTGATCATGCTCTGGTCCTGCATCATGGCCAGGATCGTCCTGGTGCTCCCCTCCCCGATGCCCAGCTTCTGAGATAGCTTCTTCCTTCCTATGGGGTCTGTCCCGTTGAGGCTCTCGAAAGCCTTCCACACATGGTAGTCGCTGAACTTAGGCGTGGGACCTCCCATTTTCGACTGACGGGAAATCATATGGTTGTATCGTTCATCCAGCTATATATGAGTGTGGTGCCAGCTTCCGGTTGCGGCGGAGCACCCGGGCTCTCTGGCGCATGCCGGCCGGTTCGTTGTTAACGCCTCTTATCTCCATGCCAGGGCATAAGGGCCGCCCGCACCTTTGAGAATGGCATCCGCGTGCCGAAGAGAGCGGTTCCGTGTTCCGGATCCGATGCAAACGGGTGATGTGCGGGCGATATCGCCGTGGAATATGCCTTAACGCCGCTTTCCAGCAATCGCCGGGGATGTCCAGCGGATGCACGGAGCGCAATCGGCATACTTTATATTGGGATACCTGTTCGCAACCGCATGGCTCATGAATCGGTAGATCTCCTGGTTATCGACAACGTATCGAAGACCTTCGACGGGCGCTGCGTCCTGAAAGACGTCAGCGACACCCTATCCACCGGGAACATACTCGGGCTCATAGGGAAGAGCGCGGCCGGGAAGAGCGTGCTCATCCACATGCTCAGAGGGAACGAGGAATACCGCCCCGACAAAGGGCGCGTGATCTACAACGTCAACCATTGCAGGAAATGCGGGAACGTGGACCTCCCGTTCAAAGGGGCCTGCTGCTCCAGGTGCGGCGGGGAGACCGAGACTGTCGGCGTGGACTTCTGGTCCCTGAAGGCCGACGACCCCCTGAGGGCCGAAGTGAAGTCCAGGATTGCCATCATGTTCCAGAGGACGTTCGCGCTCTTCGGGGACATGACCGTCATCGAGAACGTCATGGAGGCGATCCCCGAGGAGGTTCAGGGTGACGCCCGCATCCACAAGGCCATCGACCTGCTCAAGATGGTCAACATGACCCACAGGACCACCCACATCGCCAGGGACCTGTCCGGAGGCGAGAAGCAGAGGGTGGTCATGGCCAGGCAGCTCGCCAAGGACCCGCTGTTCTTCCTGGCGGACGAGCCCACCGGGACGCTGGACCCCGTGACCGCGGAGATCGTCCACAAGGGCCTGATCGACTACGTCCGCGAGAAGGGGATCTGCATGGTCTTCGCATCCCACTGGCCCGAGGCCATCGAGAGGATGGCGGACGAGGCCATACTCCTGGACAACGGGGAGGTTCTGATGAAGGGCGAGCCCGAGAAGATCTGCGCCGAGTTCATGAAGGACTACCACTTCGAGAAGTCCGAGAAGGCCGAGGTTGGCGACACGCTCATCTCCGTCCAGGATGCCAAGAAGCACTACTTCTCCGTCGTGAGAGGGGTCGTCAAGGCCGTTGACGGCGTGACGTTCGACATCAAAGAGAGGGAGATCTTCGCCCTGGTCGGATACTCCGGGGCAGGCAAGACCACGATGTCCAGGATGATCGCCGGGATGACGCCCGGCACCTCCGGGTCCGTGAAGATCAAGATCGGGGACGACTGGGTGGACATGTACGAGTCCGGGTTCGCTGGCAAGGGGAGGGCCACGCCCTACATAGGGTTCCTGCATCAGGAGTACACCCTGTATCCCTTCGACACCATCCTCCAGAACCTCACCACCTGCATCGGGATGAAGATGCCCGCCGAGCTGGCCAAGGTCAAGGCCATCCAGGTGCTCGAGAGCGTCGGGTTCGAGAGGAAGAACATCGAGAAGATCCTGTACGCCTTCCCAGACTCCCTCTCCGTGGGAGAATGCCAGAGGATAGCGTTCGCGCAGGTGCTCATCAAGGAGCCCCGCATAATCATACTGGACGAGCCCACCGGGACCATGGACCCGATCACCAAGGTCATAGTCGCCAAGTCGGTCATTCGCGCCAGGGACACCCTGGACGAGACGTTCATCATCGTCAGCCACGACATGGACTTCGTCATGAACTGCGCCGACAGGGCCGCGTTCATGAAGGGAGGCAAGGTCCAGGCCATAGGGGATCCCGAGGACGTGCTCCAGGAGTTCTCCAAGGAGCCCGTCCCCGAAGGTGAAGAGCGATGAAGCAGAAGATGGGGAGGCACCTGAGCTTCGTCGAGTGCAGGGAGTCCATGGGGCTCGGCGTCGGCGGAGGGCTGGCGCAGAGGGCCACGATCTCGGAGTCCGGAAGGGACGTCGTGGCAGTGGCCATGGGCCCCGGCCGCAGGCACATCACCAAGCCCGTCTGCGAGATCACTTATGCTCTGAGGGAAGAGGGGATCGACACCAGCGTCATGGTCCTCGATGCGGGGTCCGGAGTGCCGGCCGACGCGCCCGACATGACCACGGGATCCTATTTCGGGCTCGATCCCATAGAGGCGGAGCGCATACAGCAGTACAAGGTGGCGCTGATCCACCTCGGGAACGTGCGCATGCACATAATCTACAAGGCGAGGCTGATCCTCAGGAACGTGGACATCCCCGCCATCATAGTGTCGCAGTGCCCCGTGGACTTCGAGGACTTCGCGGCAATCGGGGTGAAGACCAGGGCGGTCATGCCCCCGGACGACAAGGTGCAGACCAAGGGCGAGATCGTGGAGATCGTCACCGGCGTGGTCAGAGGCGTGACGACTCCGCAGGACAAGCTGGACGAGATCGTCTCCAAGGTCCAGTCCATGCTGCCGGAGGTGCGCGGATGAAGGTCATCGTCAACGGCGCCGAGAAGAAGCTCAAGGCCGGGGCCACCCTGAAGAACGCGGTGGCCGGAGAGCCCTATGTCAAAGGCGCGGCCGTCGCCGTCCAGCTGTCAGAGGAGAAGGCCGTCCTGGAGACGAGCGACTTCGAGGTAGTCACCGAGAGGGGGAGCTTCGTCCTCCGTCTGAACGGCACGCCGGAGGCGGAGATGTGGAGGTCGCGGCTCGCCGGGAAGATGGAGGGCATGTCCGCAAGGTGGGTGACGCACGACGTCGCGGCCTTCGGGTCCTTCCCGACGGACATCCGGCTGGACAGGGGCCGGTACAGGTACAGGACATACGACTGCTTCCTCGCCCTCGGAGGGTTCGACAGCCACACCACCTACATGATGGTCGCAAGGGACGACCATGTCGGGAGCTACGGCGCCGGGCAGGGGGTGATCGGAAGGGTCACGCTGGGAAGGCATTTGCTGGACGAGGTCAGGGAAGGGGACAGGATTGTATCGGTCCGCCCGCTGATGTCCGAGACCAGCACGTCCGACATAACGGTGACCGACGACCTGTCGTTCAAGCTGGACGAGGGCTACAGGGTGGAGACATGCCTGAAGATCAGGCTGGACAAGGCATCCGTCGAGTCCGCCGAGCATGTGCTGATCCTGTCATCTGGCGGGGCCATGGACATCTCCCAGGCCACCGGGACCTTCGCCGCATGCACCGACGACATGGACGTCCATATACCGGACGAGGATCACGGCGTCAGGGATGCCGGGACGGTCACGGTGAGGAACGCGGGAGTCGGAGAGGGCAGGCTGTACATCTACAGGGAGCGCAGGCCGGAGTCCCCGGCCCACAACACCGCCGGGACCGTGGTGTCCGGAAGGGCCCTCCTGGCCAACATGCCCGCGGGCTGCAAGGTCGCCGTGTCCACAGATCCGCCCAGGGCGCTGTCCGTCGGGATGACGCAGGCCGCCGGGCAGGAGTTCCTCTCCAAGGCGGGGATCAGGCAGGTCCGTACCGGAGACGCCTCCGACGATGCGATCATCGCGGAGCAGTCGCCGGAGCACACCATCGCGGCCCTGGAGAAGGGGGAGGTCGAGACCTTCGGAGTCCCCCGGGACAGGGTCTTCAAGGTGAAGCTGTCCGACAAGGACCCCGTCTCGCTGCATTATTTCAAGAAGGTCACCGGGCTCAGCCACAAGCCCGTGGGGATACTCAGGGTGCAGTTCACGTTCGAGGGGCTCCCGATGCTCACGTTCTACGGCGACGAGGTCAGGGGGAAGAACCTGTACCCGCAGGACCCGTTCAAGAAGGTCAGGCGCGGAGACATCGGGGTCACGAACCAGGCCAGGCCCCACCACGGGCTGATCGGGATAAGGCTGCAGGACAGCAAGGAGTTCGGGCCCACCGGTGAGGAGCCCTACGGGACCAACCTGGTCGGGAAGTTCGACGACGACCTGGACAGGCTGCTGGAGGGCCTGAAGGAAGAGGACATCGTCTACATCACGGAGGAGGACCTATGAGCGAGGCCAGAGAGACAAGGCTGTTCATGATCTCCCCCAGGTCGATGCTGACGCCGGACCAGCTGTGCCGCATGGTGCACTCGTTCGGAGAGTCGGCCGTCGTCAAGGAGACCTGCTACGGGTGCCTGGTGGAAGGCCCGAGCCGGGTCGTCAGGGAGATCCGCGACAAGGTGAGGGAGGAGCACCCCTACGAAGTGTTCACCAAGGTCAGGGCGTACCCATGCAGCGACCCCCGCAGGTGCAGGGCGCAGCACGGCACCCGCCCCGGCTATGCGCAGCTCGAGGAGGAGTGGGCCCTGCTGTCCCGCATCCAGTACGCGCTGGAGAAGGTGGACCGGGGCGCGGAGCACAGGCCGAAGGAGCCCAAGAAACGCATTTCCGTAAACGATTTCAAGAAGATTTGCGAGGTGCACTGATGAAGGTCTTCATAGATCCGCCGAACAGCCTGGTGCTGTTCGATCTTGTCGAGAGGTTCGGCCACGAGCCCCTCAGCGCCATGGCGGCCATCCAGGAGAGGGTTGACAACCTGGAGGTCGACATGCCCCCGATGAACATCTCCCTGGACGATGTGGTCAGGGGGCTGAAGTACGCCGGAGTGGAAGTGCCCTCCGGGGTCAGGGGGAGGCTGGCGGTCTGGGGCCCGATGATCGAGCAGGCAGACGCGGCCATCATCATGGACGACTGCCCCTACGCCTTCGGATGCGTGGGATGCGACAGGACCAACCTCATGGTAAGGTATCTGATCAAGAGGCGCGGGATCCCGGTGCTCCACGCCTCCTATCCGGAGGACGACGAGCAGGCGGTGGACTTCGTCGCGCAGACCAAGGAGTTCCTGGAGGGATTGAAATGACCATCAAGATAGCGCAGCTCTCGTGCGGGACCGAATACAGCAGCGTCCAGTACGAGATAGAGAAGGCGGCCAGGTCCGTCGGGGCCAGAGTCGTGTATCCGGACGTGTCCGCGGCGGA
>CAVHMZ010000136.1:0-6739 GCA_963637225.1 Segatella hominis | reverse complement strand
GAACCCTTTTATATTTAAAGAACAGGGCATTTCCCCTGGCTCAGTTTATAAACTATAGTAACAAGAACTTGGTATAACAAGATAATTAGAGAATTTCAAACCTGATGCGATTGAGAATCTGACGAAACTCAAGAATCTTACTGAGAGTTCCGGGTTCGCAGGCCCGTCATTCATGATGGTGCTGATATCCAACGGATACGTCAGCAGAGACGAGAACGGCATCTGGGTGGTGCCCATAGACTGCCTAGGGCCGTGAACGCGACGGTCGGAGCTCGTCGTACTTCAGGTTCCTGCCCTTCGACGATTCCACAGGGTACTTCTCCGCGTTCAACGCGATCTTCCTGGGGAGCTCCTCGGAAAGGTCGATCCCATTCATCTGGGCGAACCTCAGCACGAAGTACAGCACATCGGACAGCTCCTGCTTCACATGCTCCAGGCGGGCCGAGTCGGACATGACCTCATCCGGATCCCTGAACCTGAAGATGTCCAGCAGCTCGGAGGACTCGGTGGCCATGCCTATGGCCAGGTCCTTGGAGTTATGGTACTGCTCCCAGTCCCTCTCGTCGCAGAACCTCTTCACGAGCTGCTTCAGCTCCTCAACGGTGGTCTCGCTGTCCGCCATCAATCTCCCTTTTTGTGGTAAAATGCCCGCCGGGGCTCCGCCCCGGCAGGCCTGCTACAATGTCAGAAGTCCTTGGGCTTCTTGGAGTTGTATACAGCGAAGATCGCCTTGTACAGCATATACACGTCCGCCTTGGCGGTGACTTCCACCGGTGCGTGCATCGACAGGACCGGGACGCCGATGTCCACGGTGTCGATGTTGTGAACCGTGATCACCGACGCGATAGTGCCTCCGCCTCCCAGGTCGATCTTCCCCAGCTCGCCGATCTGCCAGGAGACGTCCTCGTCCCTGAGGATTCCGATCACGTAATTCATCATCTCCGCAGAAGCGTCGTTGGTGCTGTACTTGCCTCTGGCGCCGTCGTACTTGGCGATGCAAGCGCCGCGGTTGAGGAAGTTGCAGTTGTTCCTCTCCTGCACGTCGGGGAAGGCGGGGTCGAACCCGGCTCCCACGTCGCACGAGAGGCATATCGAGTTCCTCAGGACATGCCTGACCTCGCATCCCTCGTCCTGGGCCAGATCCTCGATGAAGTCCCTGAAGAAGAACGACTTCATGCCGGAGACTCCGTCGGATCCGGTCTCCTCCTTGTCGGCGAAGATGGTCACGGTGGTGTACTCGGGCTTCTTGGTGTCCAGCTCGGCCATGAACTCAGCGTAAGCGCAGGAGCTGTCGTCCTGGCCGTAAGCCGCTACCATGGACCTGTCGAAGCCCAGGTCCCTGGGCTTGAAGGCAGGGACGGCGCAGAGCTCGGCGGTCTCAAAGTCGCACTCCCTGATGCCGTACTTCTCGAACAGGATGTTCATTACCGCAAGCTTGACCCTGTCCTTGGCCTTGTCGTCCTCGTGGGGCCAGGAGCCGAGGAGGATGTTGAGCTGCTCGCCTTCGACTATCTCTCCGGCAGGCTTCTTCATCTGGTTCTGGGCCAGATGAGGGAGCAGGTCGGTGATGAGGAAAGACGGCTCGTCGTCCTCCTCTCCGATCCTGATGTCCACGGGGCCTCCGTCGCGAAGGTAGACCGTCCCCCTTATGGAGAGGGGGATAGTGGTCCATTGGTACTTCTTGATGCCGCCGTAGTAATGGGTCTTGAAGTAAGCCAGATCGGCATCCTGGAAGAGCGGGTGGGGCTTGAAGTCCAGCCTGGGGCTGTCGACGTGCGCGACGGTGACCCTCACGCCGTCTGCGACGGGCTTCTTCCCCTTGGTGCACATGACGATGTTCTTACCGCGGTTGACCTTGTAGAACTTCTCCCCTGCCTTGTACTGGGTGCCGCGCACGTACTCCTTGTAGCCGTGCTCCTTGAGGATCGGCAGGACGTAGGCGACGGCCTCGCGCTCAGTCTTGCAGGAGAGGAATGCTTTGTAGCCCTCGCAGAACTCCATCGCCTTCTCCAGGATCTTCGGATCCTTCTCGGGCAGGCTCTTGGGCTGGACAAGGATGTCCTCGGCCAGCTTCTGACCTTCTGTCTTCTTGACCATGGGTGAGAACAGTGTTTGCAGTTGTATTTGAATGTGAGCTACGAGAGCGCAGGTTCAACGAATTCTGAATACATGAGATTGGAACTTCCTCGGAAAGGGGCCCCCTGTTCCGGCCGGCGATTCGTCCTGCCAGGGCCACAGGATCCCAGGCCTCCTCGGAACCAGATAAAGCCATCGCCGCACAAGACGGGGATTCGAGTTTGAGATGAACAGACGCCTTGCCGGACAGAACATCGATGCCTGCCCTGCAAGGAGTGAAAGAGACGGCCCCGCGCATCGGAATACGGTGCGGGAGCCTAGGGAAACGGGCTCAGAGCGCCCCGGCGCCCTCGGCTGCCCGGATGCACTCGTCGCATCCGCGGCCCTCGATCTTGGGCAGGCCCAGCTCCAGGAGCCTCAGGACCTTGTTCAGGCACTCGGACATCGTCTTGGTGACCATGTCGATGTCCACGGGCTCGTCCTTCCATACGTCGTAGTCCGTTATGGTGGCGAGGCTGCAGTAGCACATCCCCAGCTCCCTGGCCAGCTGGCATTCTGGCGCCACTGTCATCCCGATGATGTCGGCGAACTGCCTGAACATAGCGCTCTCGGCCCTGGTGGAGAACCTGGGGCCCTCGATGCACATGTATGTGCCGCCGAGGTGGTAGCTTATCCCCATCTCCTTCGCGGTATCTGCGAAGACCCTGTTCAAGTATGGGCAGAAAGGGTCGGCGATGGAGATGTGGATCGCTTTGTCATCGAAGTACGTGTACTCCCTCTTCTTGGTGAAGTCGATGAACTGGTCCGCAATGACCAGGTCCCCTGGGGCGAACTGCTCCTGCAGGGATCCCACGGCGCATGCGGATATCACGTACTTGCACCCCAGATCCTTCAGGGCCTTCATGTTCGCCCTGTAGGGGACCCCTGTCGGAGGGTGCTGGTGCTGCTTCCCGTGGCGGTAGAGGAACGCGACCTCCACCCCGTTGATCCTCCCGATGAGTATCGGGTCGGAAGGCTTCCCGTACGGCGTGTCGGGGAAGACCTCCTCAATGGTCTCGAACGTGTCGGGGTTGTAGATCCCGGTGCCGCCTATGATCGCAATCTCTGGCATGCCTGCGTCATCGGAAAGTCCCTATAATAAGATAAGGCGGAACGCCGCTCCCGTGAGGCGGCTGCACCGCGCCCATGCCAGGCCCGAACCGCCGAAGGCATCGGGACCTGAAAGGCATCCCGCGCGTTCCGGACAGACGGAAGGATGGCCGACGGGGACTCCCGTCAGCCGATTATGCGCCTTCGGGCCACCCTGCGGACGGCCTCGTAAGGCGTTTTGTAGAGAGCCTTGTCCGCTTCCTCGGCGGTCATCCCGGCTCCCAATGCCACAACCCTTGCGGCGGCATCGTCCATCAGGTTCTCGGGCTGGTGGGTGTCGGAATCGATCACCATGTCCGCACCGACCGCACGGGCCATGTTCACCACATGCCCGTTGGTGATGTTGTGCCCGGCCCTGCCGGTGACCTCCAGGACGACTCCGTTGTCCTTGGCCAGCTGCGCTTCTTCGATGGTGATGAACCCGGGGTGCGCCAGCACGTCGATCTCGGGGTCCTCCGCGGAAGCCCTGTTGGTGCCGGGGGCCACGGGCTCGGTGACCGTCTCACCGTGAACGACGATCCACTCGGCGCCGGCCTTCCTGGCCATCATGGCGACCTTGTTGATCTTCGACGGCGGCACGTGGGTGATCTCCACTCCGGGGACCACGCGGATGTAGTCCTCCACCAGCTCCACGGCCTTCGCCACATTGCCGGCCACGAACTCCACGTTAGTCATGTCCACGTGATCTGTTATCGCTATCAGGTCATGTCCGAGGACCATGGCCCTGCGGACAAGCTCCGCTGGGATGAGCTCCCCGTCGCTGAACACCGTATGGGTGTGGAGGTCCGCCCTCATTGCGCTCTCTCCCACAGCTTGCGGTAGACCTCGTTCATGGGGATGCCTGTCTTCTCGATCGCCACCATGGTGTGGTAGATCAGGTCCGCGACCTCCCAAGCCTCCTCCTCCTGGTCCTTGTCCTTTATCGCCAGAACGACCTCGGCAGCCTCCTCGACGATCTTCTTGCACATCTTGGTCTCGTCGTTGTAGAGCTTGCATGTGTAGCTGTCCTCCTGGGGGTTCTCCAGGCGGTCCTTCAGCACCCTCTTCAGATCGGGGATGATGGCCATGGTCTCTTCGGTGCTCCCGTAGACCATCTGGTTGAAGCACGACGGGGTTCCGGTGTGGCATGCGATGCCTCCGACCTGCTCCACCCTCGCCAGGAGGGTGTCGCCGTCGCAGTCCTTCTGAATAGACTTGATCTTCTGGAAGTGCCCGGACTCCTCGCCCTTCTTCCAGAGCTTCTGCCTGCTCCTGGACCAGAAGTGGGTGTATCCGGTCTCGACCATCTTGTCGACCGCTTCCTCGTTGGCCCATGCGACCATGAGGACCTCATTCGTAATCCAATCCTGCACCACCACGGGGATGAGCCCGTTGGCGTCATACTTGAGTCCGATCATCTGACCACGATCCCCCTGTCCCTGAGGTATTCCTTGACCTGCCCGACAGTGCATTCGTTGTAATGGAAGATGGATGCCGCGAGAGCGGCCGATGCTCCCGTCTGGGAGAACACGTCGTAGATGTGCTCCACGCTGCCGCATCCTCCGGAAGCTATCACGGGGATGCTGACCTCGTCCGCCACCGCATCGGTAAGCGGAATGTCGTATCCCGTCTTGACGCCGTCGGTGTCCATGGACGTGAGCAGGATCTCCCCCGCCCCCAGGTCCTCGGCCTTCTTCGCCCACTCGACCGCGTCGATCCCCGCGGACCTGGTGCCTCCGTGGGTGAAGACCTCCCAATGGCCGCCGGCCTTCTTGGCATCTATGGCGACGACGACGCACTGCCTCCCGAAGCTCTCGGCGCATTCAGAGATGATGGGGGGGTCCTTCACGGCCGCGGAATTGACCGAGACTTTGTCCGCTCCTGCGTTGAGCGCGTCCCTCATGTCTTCGACGCTGCGTATTCCTCCGCCCACGGTCAACGGGACGAAAAGGCTGCCTGCAGTCTCCGACACTATGTCGAGCATGGTCTGCCTTGTCTCCAGGGATGCGGTGATGTCCAGGAAGGCGATCTCGTCAGCGCCCTGCTTCTCGTAGGCAACGGCCATCTCCGGAGGATATCCGACCTCGCGGAGCCCTTTGAAGTTGATTCCCTTGACGACCTTCCCCTCTTTCACGTCCAGGCAGGGTATGATTCTCTTGGTCAGCATGCGATCACCCTATGACCTCGCGGTCCTTGGTGCTCAGCTCGGCCCCCCTCCTGCGGAGAGCCTCGGCCAGCGCCTTGCCGGTGGCCTTGAACGAAGCCTCGACGATGTGGTGCTCGTCGAATCCTCTGATCTTGACGATGTGCAGAGTCATCCCCGCGGCCATGGCGAAGCTGCGCATGAAGTGGATGTACAGAGCATCCGGGAGGTCGATGTCCGCATAGGACCTGTCCACCAGGTCCAGCGATGACATGACGAGGGCATCGTCCATTGGGATGATGTATGTAGCCATCCTCTCGATCGGCTCCTCGCCCATGGCGGCCCTCAGGGCCTTGCCCAATGTGATGGCGGTGTCCTCGATGATGTGATGGTCGTTGTCTCCGGAGGCCCTGAGCCTCAGGTCGAATCCCGCGTACCTGGCCAGCGTCTCGGTCATGTGCTTCAGGAACTGTATGTCGCACTCGACGTCGAACTGCCCGGTCCCGTCTATGTTGAGGTTCACGAAGATCTTCGTCTCCCTGGTGCTGCGCTCGATGGTGGACGTCCTGGCATTCATAGCATCCGTCGTAGGTTGCGCCAATACATATAAATGCGCGTAAAGAAGCGGGAGATCCGATCATCCGACAGGGACCGCGATCGACTCCGTTCTCGCCTTTGCCAGCTTGCTGTGGAAGCAGATCCCTATCAGCGAGACTTTGCCCGGAGGCATTTCCTTGAAGTACTTCCTATCGCGGATCTGCCTGATGGCCTCGTCCACGCCCGCATCCATCTTTTTGGCAGATTTGGCGATCTTGATCTCTATCACAATGCCGATGCCGCCCTTGGCCTTCGGCACCATGATTATATCCGACCTCCCCAAGGCCGCCTCGCGCTGCGTCCTGACGATGTACTTCTCGCACACCCCCATGAGGAGGGTCGCCATCATGATCTCGTATGGGTTCTCGGGAGTCTTCGGACTGAGGTTCAGGTAGCTCATGTTCTCGAGCGCCTTCTCGGATATGGATGCGATTGCTGTCGCATCTCCTTCGAGGACAGCCCTGTTGAACTCGACGAAGTCCTTGTCGCTGACAGGCCTGATCTGCTTGGCGATGTCGCGGACGACATCCATGACCTCGTTGTTCGGTATCGAGATCTCGCACTGCTTGTCCCCTATCGGAACCGCGTTGAGATATCCGGTCATGGCCATGAGGCTGAAGAGGGATTCGTCGGAAGTATATACGTCGCCGTAAGTGAGCTTCTGCTTCAGTTCTGCCTGTGCAACGTTCCCTGCGACCAGATTGAGGATCGTGTCCAGGTTGCTGTCATCGATGCGCTGCAGGAGATGCCTGACGATGCCGTCTCCTCCGGAGTTCGCCCAGTATGTCTCAGGCT
>CAVHMZ010000135.1:0-2970 GCA_963637225.1 Segatella hominis | reverse complement strand
TCTCGATGCACAGCCTCGATCCCGATGAGCTGATGGAAGTCTGAGGCTGTCCCGGTCGGAGCCCTCATCAGGAACTTCCCGAACGTCGTCCGTGTCCGTGTTCTGTCTGCTGTCTTTATCTTCTCGGAAGTGTTCCTGTGCTTTGTTCACGAAGTCCGTGTTTAGTACACAGAACGGAATCGATTCATATCAGGATCAGAAGGCTCTCCACGCGGGAAGGCCGTCCGATATCTCCATCGAGATCTCCCCATTGTCCATCATCCACGCCAGGTAGGACCTGACGGTGCTGCCGGCCAGCACGTACTGCTCGAAGGTCATGGCCAGCCCGTACTCGGCGAACAGCTTCTTCAGGATCGTTTCGAACGGCGACGGCTCGGAGCATATCCCGAGGATCCTCTCGCCGACCTCCAGCGCTTTGTCGATATTGAGCCTGGCCAGCTCCGATATGTCCTTCATAGGATCGGCATGGGCGGGAACGAACATTTCGGCCTCCATCTTCTCCACGGATTCCAGGGTGGATATGTACGCCCCGACATCGTGGATGAACGGGATCCCGTACTTCTCCAGGGTCGCCCGGCCGGAAAGGCAGTCCGCCAGGAAGACCGCGCCGTCCGCGGTGCGGTATCCGGCCATGTCCGGGGAATGGCCCGGCAGCGGCACGATGGACAATCCTTCGGGAAGGGCATCCTCTGTCAGGGGCTCCGCGACGCTGGGCTGGGCCAGGAGGAACTTGTGCCTCAGCTCCTTCGGAGGGCATCCGGCGTACAGGGATACAGGCTCCAGGATCGGATGGTTGACGAAATCGCATTCCACGCCCTTGGCGTACACCCTGCACCCGGTCTGCGCCTGGAGGTACTGGTTGCCCCCGATGTGGTCCGCGTGGGAGTGGGTGTTGTATATCGCCTTCAGGCTCCATCCGTTGGCATCGAGGATCTGCCGGACCTTCCGCCCGGCCTCCTTGTCGTTTCCGCTGTCGATGAGGCACACGTCCTTCTCGTTCAGCTTCACGAGGCCTATCTTG
This sequence comes from Segatella hominis, assembly GCA_963637225.1. Lineage (GTDB taxonomy): Archaea > Thermoplasmatota > Thermoplasmata > Methanomassiliicoccales > Methanomethylophilaceae > Methanoprimaticola. The sequence continues at coordinate 1,949 of CAVHMZ010000135.1, read as the reverse complement.
GCCGGGCTTTGGACGTAGTATGCGGAATCGGTGACCTGGATGAGCTCGAACATGGGAATCGCCTTCTGGACAGGCTCCCGTATGCGTGCAAGGTAAAGAACATGCCCCCGCGAAGGGGCATTCGAAGAAGCCGAGGGGAAGGGGGAGGGCCCCCGTCCCTCTCAGAAAGTGAGTTTCAGCCGGTCGTACTTGTAGACCTTCTTCGGACAGGAGAACTGGCATCTGTAGCAGGCGGTGCCCAGGCAGTTCTTTGTCTTGACGACGATCTCGTTGCTTTCTGCCACGGTCAGGGCGTGCTCGGGGCACTCCTTCTCGCAGACCTTGCATCCGACGCAGCCTTCCATGTGCCCGCGGAGCTCGGTCCCGATGTCGTGGAGGATGGTGAGCCCTTTCTCTCCCAGGTCGGGGATGTCGCGCTGCACCATGCGGTGGACGGCCGGTATCCCCTTGGGCTTCGGCAGCTCCTGGATGCCCGCCAGGGCGTTGTTCCTGTTGTACATCTCCATGGGCATCCCCTCGTCGCAGAGGGCGAGTTCCTGGGTGTAGATCTGCTCGAAGATCTTGTCCCCGGCGAACATGATGTGGTTCGCCCTGATGCCGTTGGCGATGTCCTGGAGGGTGTCCAGCAGCCCGGGGTCCCTCAGGATGTCCGTGGCCATGGCCAGGGAGGTGTTCCCGTACTGGTAGATCGTCCCGCAGGACGGCGGCAGCAGCCCGATCTCGCGGGCTTTGACGGCATCGACATACGTCCCGGAGGCTCCGGCCATGTACATGATGTCCAGGTCGCCGAACTTGATTCCGGCGTGCTCGAGGAGGGTGAAGTGCCCCGCCCTCATCGCCCCGATGGCCTTCAGCGCCTCGGCGATGTCGTGGGAATCGACGTAGATCCCGTCCTGGAGATGGAGCTTGCCGTCCGACGTGTCCAGCTTGCCCTTCCTCCAGAGGTGGTCGTCCATGGCGGCCGCGACTGCGGCAACCACTCCGGTCCCGGTTATCCCCTTGGCCTTGCCGTGCATCGGCCCGTACTCCTCGATCAGCTCCAGCCCGAAGTCGACCTTGTCCCCGTCCTTGGGGATGATGTCGTCGTCCAGAACCTTGCAGATCCACCTGAAGTCGTACTCCAGGTCGGAGATCGCCCCCGGCCCGGCCAGCATCCCGCAGCGGATGGACTGCCCTTCCATCGCGGGCCCGGCCGCGGCCGATCCCGTGTAGATGTCGTCTCCGACCTTCAGGGCCATCTCGGCGTTGGTCCCGTAGTCTGTGACGAGGCAGTTCTCCTTCTGCTCGAGGAAGCCGCTCTTGTACATCATCGCAAGGGCATCGGCCCCGATCTCGTGCCTTATGGCCGGAGGCACGAGGAGCTCGCAGCCGTCGCGGACGTTCAGCCCGGCATCGACTGCGGAGAACACTCCCGCATCCCTCTTCTGCTCGACGATCCCCCTTGCCTTGTGGGCGTTCTCCCCGGCGAAGGCCAGGTCGTCCACGGGGATGTTCTGGAACATGGACAGCTGGATGGGGTTCCCGCAGATGCTCACCCTGTCCACCTGGTTCAGGTCGATGCCCATCCGGGCGATCAGCTTGTTGACCGTGTCCATGAGGATCTTGTGGGCCACATCGGTTCCGAAGTTGATGCAGAACGTCAGGTGGTCCATGATGTTGGCGCCGGGCAGGGGGTGGCACTCGGTGACGACGGTGGAGATGATCTTCCCCGTTTCGAGCTCGACTGCATGCCCCCTGGTCCCGCTGGTCCCTATGTCCAGCGAAATGCCGTACCTCATTCCTTCCCCTTCTTGAAACGGCCGAAGAAGGACTTCTTCTCCTTCTTCGCCTCCTTCTTGGCCCTTGCCGCCTCGCATTCCGCGCAGTGGCAGTCGCCGTCGTGGTGGTGATGTCCGTGCTCATGATCGTGGTCATGCTCATGATCGTGGTCATGCTCATGATCGTGGTCA
>CAVHMZ010000134.1:0-3733 GCA_963637225.1 Segatella hominis | reverse complement strand
ATGAGGTTGTATCATGGAAGCGATCAGGTGGTTGAAAAGCCCTCGATCCTTGAACCGGGTCGCAGGATGGATTTCGGGAAAGGCTTCTATGTCGCCGAATCTTTGAAACAGGCAGAGGATTGGGCGATAATCGTCCGGCAAAGGCGGGAATCCGAACATGCTTATGTTTCAGAATACGAGTATGACGAGTCCGAAGAGCTGAATGTTCTGAACTTTGAAGGGCCGACCGGCGATTGGCTGGATTTTGTTCAAGCGAATCGTTTGATGGGCACAGATCATGATTATGACGTCGTCATCGGACCTGTTGCCGTGAGGGAGTCTACTATGTCCTCATGCTTTACGATTCTGGGGCGATATCGAAAGCTGAGACGATCAGGAGGATGAAAACCGCAAAGCTTGACGGTCAAGTATTGTTTCACACGGAAAAATCGCTCGAAAGCCTTGTTTACGTAGGTTGCCGTGAGGTGTTATGATGGATTCTAAGCAATGGGAGCTGACCAAATCGTCCTTGGTGATCGGCATCATATACTACATGATGGAGAGCAGGGGATGGTCGGAAGACGAGGCCCTTCGCAAGTTCTACGGTTCGCAGGTCTATGCTGACCTGCAGAACGAAGCCACCAAGTCGTGGTACTTCAGCGCATATCAGCTCTCAAGGTTCTTCGAGGATGAGCTGGAAGGGGGCACTCTATGGAAGGATACGTTCTGAAAGCCCCGGACACGCTGAAGCTCAAGGCGTTCTGCATCGAAGCGTACCGTGAAAAGCACGGGCTCACTGCCCTGGAGACCTTGGACCTGTTCGAGAAGTTCGGGGTCTTGGACTTCCTCAAGAATCCGCCTCTCCGGTGGCAGAGGGTCGAGGACACCGTGCTGGACATCGAAGAGTTCATCGCCGTCCGTTCGCGCCGACGCGCCGTAAGGATGTCCGGCCTCGCATCTCGAACCCGAAGGCCAGGTAGTCCTTCCTGCTGAACCTGTGGTAGATCAGGTGGCGGCACTCGTAGCCGATGCAGTACACATACGGGTCCGTACTGCCGAAGTGCGCGATGTACTGGAACCCGTCCCCGTCCACGGCCTTCCAGGTGCAGTCGGGGAACGAGGACTCCAGACGGGCCCTGAGCTCCTCGGGCATCAGGTGCTCCCTCACGGAGTCTACCATGAGCCTCAGGACGGGGCTCACCGGGAGCTTGGCAACGTATCTCCCGCCCTTCTCCGGAACGATAATCCTGACCCTGTCGTCCATGACCGCATAGTCGATGTCGCCCATGCTGTCTCTGCACCTCTCGGCCAGCTTCTCCATGAGGTCGGCGATCCTTCCGCGGTCCTCTCCGGCATCGAGGCTCGACAGCGGCAGGTAGAGGGATTCCGATCCGTTGGACGGCCCCAGCTTGACCTGCGTCTCCTGGATCGCAGAAATGACAATGTCCTCGAGTTCGCCGACTTCCATCCGATCAGCTCCTGATGGTCGCGCGATTGCTGATATCATATTTATCCTATCTGTTCAGTATGAATTTGTTCCACCCAGAAATGCTGGCTGTCCGGTGCGAACGTTAAAGAAGCGCTTCAGAATCCGGGTTCCGAGGACAGGGTAGACCGTAAGTCCCGTTCCGGTTCAGCACACTCTCAGAAGCCGTGCACCTCAGATATTCAACAAGGACGGGCCGTCGCCAGGCCTTTGCCTGCCCGCCTCGCTTCTCTTGCCGCCTGCGACACAAGGGAAATGGTTTGCGGCCGTTCCTTGCGCTGTACGCAGAATCGGAACGGCCTTGATCTCAAAGTCCGGCGCTGCCTCAGCAATAGCCTTTCTTCAAAGGCTCGAAATAGGCATCCAAGTAGGCCGATAGGCTCTCTTTCCTTTGGTTCTTGAACTTGGAGCTCCCGAACAGCCCGGAGTTATTCGCGTTGTAGTCCGCTTCGCGTGCGTCAAGGAGGCAATTCATCGATTCGCTCATGCTCTCGGTGCGCCAGTAATCTGCGAGCCTGTCGAGATCCGGTTCCGAATAGGAGCGCAGCTCGGAATCGATTTTCGAGACTATCATGTCGAGGAAGTTAATGCATTCCCAGATTTCGCTCTCGCCCCTCGGAGTCTCGTCATCGTCGAACAAGGCCACGTCCATCTCCCCGACGATGTCCCTTAGGTTATCGGACATCGATGAGAATATGTCCCGCTGATGTTTTATGGAGGTGTAGCGGCCGCCGACGACCATGGACAGGATCATGAAGCCCGATATGTGGTGTGGGAAGTTCGGCGAATCGGTGAGCCCGGACAGATCCTCGAGCGCCTTGTTGCAGACGGCGATGTAGAAATCGGAATACCCCTCCCCGTCGCTCCCGTCGAATTTGCCGTCCATGACCTCGGACAGGCGCATAATCTGGTCCACGGGAACGTTCTCGTCTATATCGGAGAACAAGCTGCCGGCGACCTCTTCCACAATCGTGCCGTAGCTCTCCTTTGCCTCTTCCTTGCTCATTACTCCTGCTGTCCCGTTCCAATATCCGAGCGCTTCAGAGAGGCTCTTGCCGCTCGGCGTGAACGTGCTGCGGAACGGAACATCTTCCGTATCTTCTGCCTCGTCCTGTCCGCTGCTGCTACTGCTGCTGTAGGAGAAGCCCAGGCCGTTCGGCCCGAAGCCGAAGCTCAGGATGCCTTTTTTGGTGAGCTTGATCTTCTGTCCGCATCTCGTGCATACTCCGGTTTTCCCGTCGTCGTCAACCTGTATGGGGCCGCCGCAGTCAGGGCAGACCTTCTTGTTACCCAACATGGAAACGAAAAGGCGCTATGCGCTTATAGAAGCTTCTATCACAAGCCGCATCTCGATTGCTCTGGCCTTAAAAGTCCGATTAACTAAATTTAGATAAACTTAATTATAATTAAGTAAATCGCCATTCATGAAGAAGGACGGATTCATCGGCCGCGACAGGGAGCTCGAGGCTCTGGAGCGCGAGTATTCCAAATCCGGATTCGGGATGTTCGTGCTGTACGGCCGCAGAAGGGTCGGCAAGAGCACTCTGATCAGGAAGTTCATCGAAGGCAAGAGGGCGGTGGCCATGACTGCTGTGAAATCCGACTTCAAGAGGAACATGGCCCTTCTCAGGTCCACCGTCCCGGACAGCTACAGGACATCGACCGAGCCTACGGCGGAGGATGTCCTGGATGCCTGGGCGGCGATGTCCGAGGACGGGAGGCTCATCGTGGTCATCGACGAGTACCCGTACCTGGCCAATTCGTTCTTATCCTTCTCCAGCATCCTCCAGAACCGGATAGATGTATCGTTCACCGGATGCGACATATTCATCATCCTCTGCGGCTCCTCCATCGGAGCGATGGAGGACGGCGTATTGGGATACGAGAGCCCCTTGTACGGCAGGAGAACGGCTCAGATGATGATGTCTCCCTTGACCTATCTCGAATGCCGCCCATATCTGGACGGGTTCTCGGAATTTGATTGCCTCAGGATCTACGGCATGGTCGGCGGGATCCCCGCCTACCTGAAGATGTTCGATTCCTCGAGGGGGCTGGATCGGTGCGTGATAGACAATTTCCTGAGGGACACGGCCTTCTTCAGGCTGGAGCCCGATTACATACTGAGGGAGGAGCTGAGGGATCCCAGCACGTTTTCGTCTCTGATCGCAGCATTGGCCAACGGAAAGGCCAGGCTGAACGAGATCGCGGACGATGCCGGCATCAGCACTTCATTGGCTTCCGCAAAGCTCTCGGAACTGGTCAGGCTCC
>CAVHMZ010000133.1:7502-17974 GCA_963637225.1 Segatella hominis | reverse complement strand
TCGCCAACGCGCTCGATACCGAGAAGTCCCTGGAGATCCTCGACAGGTTCAAGGATGCTCTCAGCCGCCTGAATGCATAATCGTCATGAATGCGCATCCCGGAGCGGGCGTTCCGCCCGGGTGCGCCCATTATATCGCTGGAACCGCATGGGCCTGCGATTCCCATGATCATCGAGTACTGGTCCGATTTCTCCTGCCCGTTCTGCTACATAGCCGAAGCCCGCATCAGAAGGGCGATGCGCGAGATGGGGATAGAGAGCCAGTGCAGGATGGACTTCAAGTCGTTCCGCCTGAACCCCATGGCCAAGCAGGTCCCGTCGCATCCGATATTCGACAGCTATGCCAAGCGCTACGGGCCGGAATCGGCCAGGATGCAGATCGAGCGCATCGAGGAGATGGCGGCCAGAGAAGGGCTTGAGTTCCATTACGGCACCGCATGGAACTCCAGCACCATGGACGCGCACCGCTTGGTGAAGCATGCCTATGCCGTGATGGGGAAGGCATCCGGAGATGCGCTGGCAGACAGGCTCTGCGAGGCGTTCTTCAGGGAGAACAGGGTCCTGGCGGATCGTTCCGTCTTGCTGTCCATCGCAGAGGAGACGGGAATGGATGCCGATGGCGCGCAGAAGGTCCTGGACTCAGACATATACAGGGACAGGGTCCTGGCAGACGAGGCGGTCGCGCGCTCCCTCGGAGTGGCCGCAGTGCCGTTCTTCGCGGTCAACGGGAAGTACGGGATACCGGGCGCGGTGGACATCGGCGACTTCAAGCGCATCCTCCGGGCCGCTCTGGACGAGGAGGACGCAGATGTTTCGGAGGGCTCCGCGTGCGGGCCGGACGGGTGCAGCTGACAGGGATCGGGCGATTCGATATCTTTATATGAAATGAGAATATCCCCAGATTGCTACGTGTGGACGTGGTGTAGCTGGTTATCACTTGACCTTGCCAAGGTCAGAACTCGGGTTCGAATCCCGGCGTCCGCACTCATGCCTTCTCGTCATCGCAGCTCCTTTCGGCAACTCTTATATCCGCTATCCGTATCGTGCGCATCATGATTCAGTGTCCGCGCGGCACCAGGGACTTCCTCCCTGATGAGATGGAGAAGCGCAGGTTCTTCGAGAGCAAGCTCAGGGACATGGCCAAGATCCACGGCTTCAGAGAGACGGAGACTCCGATATTCGAGGATGCGGAGCTCTTCATCCTCAGGTCCGGGCCCAATGTGCTGAAGGAGCTCTATGCCTTCGAGGACAAGGGCGGCAGGCAGATCGCCCTCCGTCCTGAGATGACCGCTCCAGCGGTCAGGATGTTCGTCAACGGGATGAGCAACGATCCCAAGCCGATCAAGATATTCTACTTCGGCCAGTGCTTCAGATACGAGAGGCCCCAGAGCGGCAGGTACAGGGAGTTCTTCCAGTTCGGCGCGGAGATCATCGGCGGGGCCACTCCCGAGACCGATGCGGAGGCCATCGCCGCCGCATCCGGCATGATCAAGGCCCTCGGCCTGAAGGACTACAGGCTCAGGATCGGGCACATAGGCGTCCTCAGGCGGAGGATTGCCGATGCGGGAGTCCCCGCGGACAGGATCGCAGAGATCCTGCAGAAGCTCGACAAGAAGCTCTACGGCGAAGCCCGCCCGCTGCTCGCGGACATGGGCGTGTCCGATGAGGACGCCGAGGACATATTCTCGCTGACCGAGACCGTCGGCGGCACCGAGGTCCTGGACAGGGTTCCCGGGGAGGCCGGCGACTGGCTCAGGCAGGTCGTCGCGTACCTGGATGCCATGGGCGTCAGGGACGTGGAGATCGACCTGGGGGTCGTCAGAGGGCTGGACTACTACACCGGCATGGTCTTCGAGGCCGAGGCTCCCGCGCTGGGTGCCGAGAAGCAGGTCTGCGGAGGCGGATCCTACACCCTTTCCGAGCTGTTCGGAGGGGAGAAGGTTTTCTCGACAGGCTTTGCCATCGGGTTCGACAGGGTCCTGCTGGCTCTGGAGAAGGAGGGCATGGCCTACGAGCCCCGCGGCATCGACGCCTATGTCATATCCGTGACAGACGATGTCAGGCTGAAAGCCGCCGAGGTCGCGGCGATGCTGAGGTCCGCAGGGGTGTCAGCGGACATCGACATCATGGGCAGGAAGATGGCGAAGGCCCTCAAGTTCGCATCGTCCGCCAGGGCGAGGTATGCCGTCATCATCGGGTCCAAAGAGCTTGGGGAGGGCTCTGCGACTCTGAGGGACATGTCCTCCGGGGAGCAGTCCCTGGTCCCGATATCCGAGCTCGCAGCCAGGATATCCGGGTGACGGAGCGGCCGGGCCGCGGGCTCTTCCTTCCCGCGGTCCGGCCCCTTGCTCCATCGGGAGGGGAAGCGCGATCCCGCGCCTGCCGAGCCCTCGGACCCGGTATGTGGTGGAGTTGACGGTCATCGATGACAGCGCGCCGTTGGTGAAGGTCATCCCGGCGATGAGGGTGGACGCGCCGTTCCTTTTCCTCTCGCCGAACCTCATTTTGAACCGTTCGAGGATGCGTTTCGGCGATGCTAACCTTGTTGGTCTTAGGTGCATCCAACGGTATCACCTATATTATATTGCAAAGGAGATGACCCGCCGATAAAATGTCGATATTTCTGGCAGACGGAGAGCAGGTCATCCGCAAATACCGCTGCGTGTCTGTGGACTACACCTCTTCAGACAAGAGCTTGGACAAGATGGGCATTGCCAAAAGGAAGGCCGGGACGGACGGGCAGATCCTCATCACCAACAAGAGGGTCATCTACTACGCCGAATCCTCCAGCCCCTCCAAGGGCGGCATGCCCGCGATGCACATGCAGGAGGCGTTCGTCGATAAGATCGCTTCCACGGAGTTCGTGCAGGCCGATGCGAAGAAGAACCTGGCGTTCCCGTTCGCGCTGATCATCATCGGCCTCCTGGCCGTCATCGCCGGCCTTCGCACCGGCGAGATGATGTACACTGTCCCCGGGATAATCGTCCTGGCGTTCGGGATCGTCCTGACCGTGCTCAGCTTCAGGTCCGACGACCAGCTGGTCCTGATGAGGATCAACACCCTCGCATCCGAAGCCGGCGTTCGCGTCTCGGGCATGAGCGTCAAAGACGAGCAGTCCCTGTCGTTCTACATGGTTCCCACGGAGGACTTCAAGGCCATGGCCATGGAGCTCGGGGCCATCGTCACGGACCTTCAGCAGAAGGGCGATGCCTGCATCCCGATGTGGGCGCAGTGAGGGGTGCCCATGGGCGAATTCAAGCTCGCCGAGGGCGAGTCCGTCGTCCGCACCTACAGGTGCACCGCGGTGGACAGGTGCAAGGTCTTCGCAGGAACGGCGATCCCGCTGAGGTCGTCCAGGCACGATGTCGGCGGAACGGTCCTGGTCACGGACAAGAGGCTGATCTACCACATGGACGGAGCGTCCGAGAGCGGCGGGTTCATCCACAGGGAGGTCAGGCTGTCAGATGTGACGTCGGTGTCCTCCGTCGTCTCGAAGTTCGGGAGGGACATCCGCATCCCGATAGCCATGATGGTCCTGGGGTTCATCCTGATCTTCGCGCCCTTCGTGTATGCCACGGAGTCCGGGATGATGGACGACGGCCCGGACTACAGGACGGGCTACAACGAGGCTCTGGAATATGCGTATTATTCCGAGTACTTGGACGGGATCATCGACGGGAAAGTGGACAACACGATCCCGGAAGGATACGTCGTGAACGAAATGGAATCGAGGGGCTCTTCCGAATATCGGCGCGGAGCCGCGGACGGGGCGACCGCCGGTTCGCATCGCGCCGACGAGGACATCGGCGCCGGGAAGGCGTTCAGCGTCCCTGCCGACCTGAGGCTGAGCTCCGCCACCTCTTGGATAACGCCCGTCGCGGCGGCGGGGATGCTGGTGTTCGTCATGAGCTCCATAATCTATGTGATCTCCTTCAGGACGAAGGACTGGATACGCCTGGATTTCGGAGGGGCCTCCGGGGCCGGCGTGGCGGTCAAGTCGATATCTTCCGGAGAGGACCGCAACGGCATGTCCCCCCTGACGACCGACGAGGGGTACTACAAGATGGTCGGCGAGCTCGGATCGATAATAACCGAGCTGCGCCTCAACGGGAAGATCGCGGAGGCGTGCGCTTGAGGGCGGCTCATTTCGCCATGGCTGCGGCCATGGCCCTGCTGATGGCTGCTTTCCTGGGAGCGGCATACTCCGGCCAGGATGCCGATGCGGCGGATGCCGGCACCAATTACAAGGGCGCCTGCGGCTCGTCCGGCGCAGCCAGCTGGGAGGTCGATGGGACGAAGCTGATCATCTCCGGAACGGGGACCGTTGCAGAGCTTGATTCGTCTAAAACCGACTGGAAGGATTGCAAGTGGACGTGCACCGAACCAACGACTGGGCAGAACGCTCCCAGCGAAGTGTTCAAAGACGTAGAGACGATCGAGATCAAGACCAGCGGGACGGTGGCCGCGAAGGCCCTGAACAGCCTGACGAAGGTCACGGCAGTCTCCTTCGGCTCCCACGCAACCATCGAAGAGGGGCTGTTCGAGGGGAACACGAGCATCGCCGCAGTGGACTTGGACAAGGTCACCAAGGTCCTCAAGAACGCCTTCAAGGGCTGCACCATGCTCGCCGCGGTATCCAAGGCCACTGCCGTCGCCGAGATCCAGGAATCCGCATTCGAGGGCTGCACTTCCCTGAAGGCCGCGGAGTTCTCTGCGGCAACTTTCGCCGCAGGGTCCTTCAAGGGCTGCACTTCCCTGGAGACGGTCAACGTGGGCAAGACCTCCAGCCTCAGCCTGACAGCCTTCGAAGGATGCGCCAAGCTCAAAGAGATAAAAGTCGACAGCGCCAATACGGCGTACTGCGCCGTGGACGGGCTGGTCTACACGAAGGACAAGGCCACGCTGTACATGTGCCCCAACGCCAAGACGGGGGACATCACGAATGTGGAGGCGGCCGTCAGGACGATCAACCTGGGCTACGCGGACGTGAACTACCTCTTGGACGGGAGCGCCCTCGGCAATGCGGAGATAAAGTTCGCATCCGTGAGCGGCGCGAAGGCCCTGGCCGTCGTCTACTACAAGCAGGCGATAGACGGTGCCGTCGCCCCCAAGGTCGACGGGTCGGTGTTCTCGATGAGCTACAAGCTCTACGGCGGGTGGACGGTCGACAGCACGACTGCCAAGGTCGCCGGCGCCGAGGTCTCATCGGCCACCGACACGGAGCTGAAGTTCCCTGTCGCAGAGGGGAAGGGCTATCTGGCCTACCCCGTCGGGAAGAGCGTCGTGACCTACGATGACCTGATGAAGGACACCGTCAACGGCTGGAAGGTCAGGGATGTCGCCCTGAAGCCCGCGTACAAGTCAGGCGAGGCCATCGCCGAGATCGAGTCGTACTCCTGCACCATCTGCGGATACTCCGGAACGGGGGTCGCCGTCCTCGGAGAGAGCCTGAAGAACTGGGGGGCCCTGTGCAAGGTGGATTCCATGGCAGAAGGGGACTACAGCAGGATGACGGACCTGCAGATAACCGGGAACATGGAGCTCAGAGAAGAGACGTTCGCCAACAGCCGCTCCCTGAAGACGCTGGACATGCCCGAGGTCAAGAAGGTGCCGAAAGGGACCTTCAGATATTGCACTTCACTGGAATCCGTGGAGATGGGCTCCTGCGAAGAGATCGGAGACTATGCCTTCGAAGGATGCGTGTCTCTCGACAAGATGAAGATATGGTCAGGCTCCGTCTCGATATCAGAGAGCGCTTTCAACAACTGCCTGATCCTGAAGGTGATACAGGTGTCCGAGGATGCGGAGGTCGATGCATTCGTCTATCCTTTGTTCGTCTACTGCAACAATGCGGATGCGGAGTTCAGGATCGTCGGGGATGCGCTCATAGTCGAGGCCGAAGGCATGAAGTCCTTGACATACGACTCGGGCGACTCGGAGACCTATCAGTTCTACAAGTCCGGCAAGGGCGGCATGGCCGTGATAGATTACTTCTACGATTCGAAGATCGAGCTCCAGCCCGGAACGCCTAACGGAAAGTGCCTTGTCGTCCTGCAATCCGGGCTATGGTTCGATGTAGAAGACTTGGTGGTCGACAGCGGCTCGAAGCTGGATGGTTTGAAGGATCTGTCCGGAGAAGGCTTCATGTTCAGGGGCTGGTACGACGAGGACGGCAAGCGCGTCACGCCCGAGACCGTTGTGACCGAGAGCATGGTGCTGATCGGCCAGTGGGAGCGCGAAGTGAGCCCTGACAAGACCGCTGTCCATCTCCTGACGTTCTTCGGGATAGCCGTCCTCGGATCGGCTATCGTGATCATCATCAGCAGATACAGGTGAAACCCTTTGCCGTGCTCCGGCACGGCCCTCTTCTTGTTTCTGGTTCAGGCGCCGCCGGCATCGCGGATGCGTTTCAGGCCCTTGAGGTCGGGCAGCTCGGTCCGGCCCATGAGGTCGTCGATCCCCAGCAGCGTCGCCATGCCATCTTCTGCATCTTCGGCCAGTCCCTTGTCGAAGCCCATGGCCGAGAATATCACGAACTCTGCAGTCCCCTTCTCGCCGGCGGACCTCCAGCGCCTGCGGAGGCTGTCGAGGTCCGGACGGCCGGCGCCTTTCCTGCGGAATTCGCATTCTGCTGCGATCCAGCACTCGTGCGAGTTCCTGTCGAGCGCCTTTGCGACGATATCGATGTCCTCGTCCTCGTATCCGTCGCCGGTCTCGGCACGGCCCCACCATCTGCCCGCTTCTATTGTTCTGTATTCTTGCCTGAGGAATTCCGTGCAAACGTCCTCGAACCTGTGGCCGAGGAACGTGCCGATCGACTGCTCCATGATGCCGTACTTCTCCGAGTCGGTCCAGCCGATCATCCCCGACGCGTCGAAGCGCTCCGTCACCTCATAGCGGAACGCGACGATCCCGTCGGATATGCGGTATACGGGCTTCTTCGGGGCGTTGAGCATCGGGCGGTGCCTGGCAACGATCCCGAGCTCCTCCAGCTTCTTCAGGCGCCTGCTCAGTACGCCTCCGTCCAGCCGGAGCTTCGATGCCATCTTCGATTGCCTGGTCGCGCCGTTGCCGATGCAGGCGACCACGGCAGAGTAGTCCGGGACGGGCTTGAGCTCCGAGATGATGGCGGCGGCCTCGTTCCTCAGCACCCCCGCGGAGCTGAGGAAGCATTTCTCCACGCATTCCCTGAACGTCTTGCCGTTCATCGACAGATGGTACTGCGGCACTCCTCCTACGAGCATGTAGACCTTGAGCGCTTCGAGGTCGTCCATCTCCGGATGGAACTGCTTGCAGACGCGCAGGGGCAGGGCATCCACTTTCATCTCGTGGCCGAATCTCTGACAGAGGTGCCTTCCCGAGCCGTGGACTTCTTCCAGGAGGATCGATACGGACGATCCGCAGAGTATCACCATGGCATCGCTGTTCTTCAGGCGGTCTACGAACAGCTGGATGACGGATGGGACGAACGGGGCCTCCCGCATTAGGTACGGGAATTCGTCGAAGACGACGATGCCGCCGTTGGAGATGCAGTCGTCGGCGATGAGGTCCATGACCTCTGAGAATGAATCGATGCCGCTTATGTCGCGGCCGAGGAAGGCGGACGCGCTCCTCTTCAGCCTGGTGAAGTTCTCGTAGTATGAGGACTCGGACGAGTAGACCATCAGCGCCCTCTTGCCTCTGATGAAATGCTCCAGCAGCGTGGTCTTCCCAATGCGCCTCCTGCCGTAGACGATCAGGCCTTTGAACCCTTCCTGCGAGTATATCGATTCTAGCTGCGACAGCTCCTTCTCGCGTCCGATGAAGCGCTCCATGGAGCATGGATGGGGGCTGGCCGTATTTGAAATGTATGAATCTTGATTTTCAAATCAAGGAAAAATCTTCTTGATTCTCGGAACAAGATTATGCCGAATGGCAATCTGCAGTCCCGTGCAGGATGCTTGGCCGCAGACGGAACGTGGAAGGCGAGGGGGAGATCCCCCTCGTTGAGGTCACTTGGACCACTTGGGCTTCAGGGCCGAGTAGGCGAGTATTGCCAGCACGAGGACCGTGACGACGGCGCAGAAGATGAAGTACGCAGTCGCCGACCCGTTGGGCTGGCTGATTCCGGACACTTCGTAGCTGACATCCGAATACAGTCCGTCGTTATCGAAGCAGATGACGATGTTGTACGAGGCCTTGAACCGATTCTCGTACGACGATACGGACACGTGCTGGTAGCTGGGATCGGTGAAGTACGGTTTCGCGTCTTCGCCGCTGTTGTTCGTGGCAGTCATGCTGATCTTCACGGTGTCCCCGGCTTTCACGAAGAACGAGATCTTCCCGTAGGCATCCACTGCTTTCTTCATGTCGATGACGATCTCGGTGTCGTCTGCTCTGCCGACGGCGCTCTTGCCTTCTCTGACGTCAGATTTCCATGAGTACACATGCACGGTCCCTCCCCATTGTCCGTCCCACTGAATTTGTTGAAGGTCGTCTTGCGGGACTTTGTTGTCTTGGTTCGTGGGATCGGCGACATAGGCTTCCATCGCCTTATGGTTGTCAGACCCCTCGATGAAGTAGAGGGTGCCGTAATAACTGTACAGTGCGGTGCCTGATTTCTTCTCGAACGTCCCTTCATAGACGTTCTTGTCGGCGGCCCTTGTCACGTTGGCTCCGTCGGATCCCTCTGCCAACACAGGCGCGATGCAGACGGATATCATGACGGCCACGGCGATCGAGGCCACGATCTTGTCGGTTCTCATCACATCTCCCTCCTCATTGTCTGATACAGCCCCAGCGCCAGGAACCCTATGCCCCATATGATGCCGATGACGACCATCGGGGCGATGTTGGCCAGGTCCAGCGAGCTCGGGACCAGGATGACCGATGCGCATATGGGCGCGCCGAGCAGCCCCAGCGCGGCCTCTCCGAGGAAGCAGGGCATATACGCCAGAGCGCTGTCGAGGCCATGGTCCGCCACCAGTATGATTATGGGCAGCGCGATGCTCATGGCGAAGAACGGCACGATGGACGATCCCCTCTTCATGAAGCATCCGATGCAGAACGCGGTGGCCGTGTAGGCGAACACTCCGACGAGGGTGATCATCAGGGACTCGCTGAGCAGGTCCGCATAGATGGAGTCGTACTTGCCGGCGGCCGTTATGATCGCCGAGCCGTAGGCGAACATGAATATCCCAAGGCACACCAGGAAGCCGGCCAGGTACTTGCCGAAGAAGAACGAGGCCCTGTGGATGGGCAGCGAGATGTTCATGTACGCGGTCCTGTCCTTGAACTCCTGGGGGATCTGCTTCCCGCACAGGATGGACGTGAACAGCCCGAGGAGCAGCGGGAGGAGAGCCAGCAGGCCTGCGATGTACATATTGCTGAAGTCTCCGAACCCCATCATCTTCATGATGGAGTCGATGTTGTCCCTCAGCACGATCGTGAGCAGAGGGATCAGCAGTGCGACGAAAAGCATGATGAACGTCCACTTCTGCTTGGCGAACAGCTTCATCTGGACCATGAAGACGATCAGGGTCTGCTTCAGGAACGACGGGGCGGAGTACACCCTGTCGCGGTGCGCCTCGCCGTCCGATGCGCTGTACCCTGTGTCCCCCCAGGTCCCCTTGCGGTCCTCCTCTTTCCTGGACGGGATGATGGACTTCATGCGGCCCATCAGCGACGGCTTCTCGGATCCGTCCTGAGGCTGCGCGGGAGCCTCTTCGCGGGGCTCCGGCCCCAGGTCTGTCGTATCATTCATCTGACTTCATCTCCCTTCGTCAGGTCCATGTAGAGGGACTCCAGGTCGGCTCCCTTCTCGTTCATGGACAGTATCCCCAGCCCGGTGGAGAAAGCCGCCGCGGTGAGGCTGGCCTGCTCCTCCATGGTGCCGGCGAACTCCAGCTTGACGGCGCATTCTCCGAGCCTCTCGGCGGAGAGGACCCCTCCGTGCCCTCCGAGGTCGGTTACGACCTGGGCGGGCATGGGCTTAAGCGTGTGTATCTCCAATGTGATCGACCTGTCGGAGCCGACGTTGTGGACCAGTTTGTCCACATCTCCCGAGGCGATGACCTTCCCGTCGCGGATCATCGTGACCGACCCGCAGATCTCGGACACCTCCTTCAGGATGTGCGTGCTTATCAGCAGGCTTCTGTCCCTGCTCTTGAGCTCCGACAGGGCCTGCCTGATCTCGATCATCCCCCTGGGGTCCAGCCCGGAGGTGGGCTCGTCCAGGATGATGGTGGACGGGTTCGCGAGGAGGGCCTGGGCCAGGACGACCCTCTGCCTCATCCCCTTGGAGAACCCTCCGATGTTCTTGTCGCGCCATTCCCACATCCTGACGGTCTCCAGGACATCCCTGGCGCGGATCTCGATCTCCCTGGAGTCCAGCCCGTAGATGCGGCCGACGTAGTCGAGCACCTCCGCGGGGGTGAATCCGGGATACGGTTCTGGTGTTTCGATGACGCATCCGACGTGCTCCATGGCATGCCG
>CAVHMZ010000133.1:0-7492 GCA_963637225.1 Segatella hominis | reverse complement strand
GGACCTCTGCGGGCGTGAACCCCGGATACGGGTCGGGGGTCTCGATGACGCATCCGACGTGCTCCATCGCGCGGCGGTGGTCCCTGATATCGATCCCATCGATCCTGACGGTCCCGGAAGTGGGTATGAGCAGGCCGGTTATGGCCTTCAGGGTGGTGCTCTTGCCCGCCCCGTTGGGGCCCAGGAGCCCCATGAACTCCCCTTTCCTGACGGTTAGGTCGATGTTCGATATCGCCGCGAATCCGCCGTACGTCTTGGTGAGCCCGACGGCTTCGATAGCCGGTGTATCGTTCATGCGGCTCTAAGCCAATCAGACTAAAAAAACATACCTGTCAGTCTTCGCGTCGTGCCGGCTCGCCTGGAATGCCTGTCCATCTCCGCGTTCAGCAGCGCGTCGGCCTCGGGGATCCTCTCCTCGGACCTCCTCACGTTCCTGAATGAGGCCTTCGGGATCATGGATGCCAGGGCGGCGGCGTCCGCATGCAGCTCGATCATGTCCCTGTTCTTCACCTTGTACTGGCCGTTCATCTGCCTGATGACCAGCTGGGAGTCCATGACGAACTCCGCTTCGTCGGCCCCGAGCTCTATGGCCTTGGAGATCCCGGAGATGAGCCCCCTGTACTCGGCGTAGTTGTTGGTGCGGATGCCCAGGAACTCGGCGTGGGAATGGACCGTCTTCCCTTGGGAGACGACCACTATGGCGTAAGCGGAAGGCCCCGGGTTCCCCCTGGAGCCTCCGTCGGAATAAACGGTGAGCTTCAATAGACCAGCTCCCTGGCGACCCTGTTCTCCGAGTCGACAAGGACGACGCTCGCCTTGATCGGGACGTCGGTGAGCTCGTATGCCATTATGATGACCAGGTCGCCTTCGCCGCACAGATGGGCTGCGGCGCCGTTGACCGCGACGGTCCCGCTGCCCCTTTTGCCGGACAGGGTGTAGGTCTCGAAGCGGCTGCCGTTGTTCACATCCGCCACGGTCACCTTCTCGCCGGGCCATATGCCGGCCTTGTCCAGGAGATCCTGGTCTATGGTGATGCTTCCCTCGTAGTCGAGGCGGGTTTCCGTGACGGTGGCCCTGTGGATCTTGCCCCTGAGCATCCAGCGCATACGGCGTGCTAAGAGGGTGTGATAGATAAGATGTTCGATTCGGCACAGACGGCCGAAAGGAGAATCGACGGAAATGGCAGGACAAAGGATGAGTGGTCCCCTTGAGATTCGAACTCAAGACCTCCCGGTTATCAGCCGGGCGCTCCAACCAGGCTAAGCTAGGGGACCGCTATGACCCGTGAAATCTATTTATGATATAAAGGTTTTGACAGTTTTCTAAGTAGTCAGCCGATCCCCGAGCTTGCTGGATGGAGGTGCCGGCAGGGGAGCCGCAAGGCCCGTCCCGCCCGGCACGGTCCGACGGGGGATCAGCGCAGCTTGGGCACGACGGCGTAGAACCCGAGGCCCTCGTCGCCGTCGTTGATGAGCGTGTGCTCGCTCCCGTCCGCGCAGTAGTGGCAGTCTCCGGGCCCGAGGATCTCCTCCTGCCCGTCGCAAACGGCCTTTCCATTTCCGGACGTGACGATTATGAGCTCGAAGCTCCCCCGGTGCCTGTGGAGGCCCACCGTGCCGCCGGGCGTCAGCTTCCCTTTGATGAACCTGTGCCCGTCCGAGAGCAGCATCCTGTCGACAAGGCAGCCTTCGCCGCCGTGCAGGCGCTCCGTCGTCGACTCTTCGATATCGTCGAATCTGAACTTCATGCCGTCGCCGGATCGGCCTATGCATATCGGATATAAAGGGGAATGGCGATGGGCCGGAGCATGGAACCTTCCTTCTCGGAGACCCGTCCGATAATGCCCAAGAACCTCACGCTCATCATGGCGACCGTCCTCCTGGCGACGGCCGCGTTCATGGCGGCCTGGTGCGTCTTCGCGGATTCCGGGATGACCGCTGCGGCCGTGGCAGTCGCGACGGCGGCGTTCATAGCGATAATCATCGTCATGCTGGCCCTGAGGATGTCCGTGAGCATATCCTCCGACGGAGTGAGCATCATCTTCGCCTTCAGGAAGGCCGAGATCCCCGCCAAGGAGATCATAGACGTCCGCAGCGGCGACCTGGGGGACATCAGGAGCTATGCGGGATGGAACCTGAAGGGAGTGAAGCACAGGTCGTACCTCTGCATCGGCGACGACACGGGGGTGGCGCTGAAGCTGACCGGGAAGAGGGTCGTGGTGTTCTCGACGCCCTGCTTCGAAGAGGCCGCCGGCATCGCGTCCGGCCTGATCCCGGAGGAGGAGTGACATGCCCGCGGCAGCGTTCCACTGGATAAGGGTGCAGACGTTCTGCTACGCCACCGAGAGGAAGGAGCTCCTGGAAGAGGCCATGGAGGAGCTCCTCGGCGATGCCGAGTACTCTGAGGAGCCCACCGAGAGCGAGCACGGCAACGTCATGACCATCCTCGAGGCCAGGCTCGCGAAGCAGAAGCAGTTCATTCAGCTGTTCGAGCGCATCGGCCCGGAGATACGCCAATGGATAATCGACGACATGGACAATCGCGTCGACGAAGACTGCGTCTTCTACATGAGGCTGGACAAGCAGGCCGCCGTCCAGGGGAGGTGCGAGGTAGCCCATCACGGCGATGTCATATCGATAACCGGCAAGGTGCAGTCGCACCCTGCCAGGAAGGAGATCGCGGCCAGGGCCCTGACGGAGTTCCTGGCCGGCATGGAGGATCATTCCTCTTCGGAAGGGTCTTCCTGAGGCTCCTTGATCTCGAAAAGGCATTCCAGGGCCCTGCGGCCCTTCGCAGACCTGACGGTGATGTCGTAGCGCGGAGTGCTTATGAAGTCGCCTTTCACAGGATATCTTCCGAGCTTGTACATCACGTAGCCCGACACGGAGTAGTCGTCGTACTCCTCGGGGTCGAAGTCGACACCCATGGTCTCCATGGCATCGAATATGTTGGCGTTGCCCTTGACGACGAACTTGCCGCTCCCAGCGGGGGACACGTCCTGCTGGACGACGTCGCTCTCGTCCCATATGTCGCCGACCAGCTCCTCCAGGATGTCCTCGAGGGTGACTATCCCCATGGTCCCGCCGTAAGCGTCCAGGACCACCGCGATGTGGATCTTGGACCTCTGGAAGTCGTTCAGGACAGTGGCGATGCTCATGGTCTCGGGGACGTACTTCACGGGGTGGATGATGTTCTCCAGCTCGAAATCCCTGCCGCAGAACTTGTTGCTGTAGTACTCCTTGGCGTAGACCACTCCGATGATGTCGTCGATGCTGTTTCTGTACACGGGGATCCTGGAGAACCCGCTGGAGCCGAACACCCTGCCCGCCTCGTCGGGGGTGGCATCGCTGGGGATGCCGACGACATCCACTCTGGGGACGAACACCTCTCCGACCTGGGTGTCGTCGAACCTTATGGCCGATTTGATGAGCTGCCCTTCGCTCTTCTCTATGACCCCGTCGTCCTCGATCTCGTCGATCATGACCTCCAGCTCGTCCTCGGTCATCGTCGGGGATTCTCCGCTGTTGCGGCCGATGGCGTTGGTGAACTTGGTGAAGACCCACGAGAACGGCGTGAACGCCGCTTCGATGTAGCGGATTGCCGAGCACAGCTTGATGGTGTACTTCTCCGGGCTCTTCTTGGCCAGGGTCTTGGGGGTGATCTCCCCGAAGGTCAGGACGATGATGGTCATGACCACGGTCGAGGTCAGGGACACGGTCGAAGACGCGTACCCTGCGAGGATCACGCCGAACATGATCGTGGCCAGGGAGCTGGCCCCGATGTTGACCAGGTTGTTCCCGATCAGGATCGTGGTGAGGAACTTGTCGTAGTTCTCCAGTATCTTCAGGGCGCGGGCGGCCTTCTTGTCCCCGTCTTTCGCCATCTTCTTGAGGCGGACCTGATTGACGCTCGTGAAAGCGGTCTCAGACATCGAGAAGAAGGCCGAGAACGCGAGAAGCACAACGATAACAGCGATGTAGGCAACGACCATTGCGTCCATTGCTCACACGCATCCATGAGAAATCACTTTTCGTGACAAATGCATCCAACCGTTGGATATCGATTCCGCCGCCATGATAAAAGCATTGCGGGCGCTGCGCACAGGACGGATGAACGATGGGCATGTGCTGCAGCAGCCGTCATGGCCATGGCGGCCCTGATCGGGTCCAGGAAGCTCTGAACTCACACAGGCCATCGCCGATGGGCCTCGGCGCATGATGCGCAGGGGGGCGCGGCTCCGAGGCGCCGCATCCCCCGAACCCCTTTATGCGCACGCCGCTCTCTTTTGCGCGCGTGCGCAATAATCCTTAAGAAGGCATTGGCCATTCGCGCAAAAGGTCACTATGGCAGAGATCAAGCGCGAAATCATCGAGCAGATTGCAGTACTATCCGAGTCTCCCAGCGGCTGGACCAAGGAGCTCAACCTGGTCAGCTGGAACGATAAGGACCCCAAATACGACATCAGGGACTGGTCTCCCGACCACAGCAAGACCAGCAAGGGCATAACCCTGTCCGACGAAGAGGTCGCCGTCCTGAAGAAGGCCCTCGACTCCAGGGACATCTGACATCAGCATTCCAACAGAAAGGGGCGCAGGGCTTGGCAGCGACGAACGCGGATTACATGGGGCGCTTCCTGGAGGACGCGGACCGCGTCATGTCCGGCCGCCCCGGCTCCATCTCGGAGGACCGCTGGCTGATAAACAACTACGACTCCGGGAAGGCCGATCTTCTGAAAGGGTACCTCTCCTGCGACGACGAGAGGATCCGCGCCGAAGTGGTCACTCTCTTCGGCGAGGTCCGCGAGCGCGCCGTCAAGGACAAGATAGACGACATGGGCCGCAGGGAGGGCGAGAAGGTCCGCATGGCCTGCATCGGCTACCGGAGCGTGCTGAGCGGCGACGACGAGCTGATCCCCCGCCTCTTCGAGATAATGGACCATTCCGAAGGGTCCGAGTTCATAAAGGCGGCATCGCGCATGGGCTCCATCGCCACCGAGGACGACATCCCCCGTCTCAGGAGGATATACGGCCAGGTCGGCGGCGAGATGCGCTCGGCCGTCAAGATCGCCCTGGACAGGACCATCTCCAGATATCCGGGCCTTGTTCCCAAGAGGGATTTGATCCTCTCTTCTCCGGTGTATCCCAACGAGGATGAGTTCGAGAGGTTCCTGGACAAGTCCATCGAGTACCTCGACGTGCGCTACAGGGCCAGCATCCTCCCTCAGGAGAGGATCAAGCAGGCCACATACAGCAACGTCGCCCGCGCGCTCGGCAAGATGCGCACCCGCCTGTACAACGAGGCGGACAACCTGGACGTCTACGGCGCGGACAAGACCGACCGCGCCAGGGAGCTCGCGGCTCTGGTCTCCTGGGCCGGCGGGGACCTGGCGAAGAAGAAGGTCGTCGCCCCGGAGAACGCGCCTTCCCGCGTATGCCCCTCCTGCGGAGGGCTCCTGGTCTGCTACAAGGGCATGTGGATATGCCCCGACTGCGGCGGGAACCTCTGACCGCCGGAGCATCCGGCATCTTGTTTTTCCGGGTCGGTTCTATATACCGCCTCGCCATTGACCGTCAAGAGGCGTCTAGGTAACCTCCGGTCCGTCGGGCCATGGAGCAATTATTCGGGATACCTTGGAAAGACAAGGAGTGATACACGTGGCATACGGAGGTTACGGGAACAACGGAGGCAGAGGCGGATACAGGGGAGACAGGGACAGGCCCAAGGAGTTCTTCAAGGCCACCTGCTCGGACTGCGGAAACGAGTGCGAGGTCCCCTTCAAGCCTACTCAGGGCCGTCCCGTCTACTGCAGGGACTGCTTCAGGAAGCACAAGCCCGCAGAGACCGACAGGAGCAGGTTCTGAACGGACCGGGGCTTCGGGGGGATCCCGGGGCCCGGCAAACCTTTCATCTCTTCGCTTTTCTGTGCCGGAAATCATACAGCGCGAACGCCTTTGTGACGCTGAAGCATATCATCGACACTGCTGTCCCTATGATCATCAGGACGATCCCGGGAACCGGCAGGTCCATGAGGTAAAGGCCGATGCCGAAGAAGACCAGCATCGCGCCGAGGAAGAATGTTGCGCGGCACAGCCGCCTGAACCCGGCGATCTCCATCAGACCACTCTGTCGCCCGTTGCAGAGGAGATCCCCTCGTCCCAGACCTCTGTGGCCTCGAAGACCCATACGGCGGTGCAGGCCATGCCCATCTTCTCCAGCCGGGCCCTCATCTTCTCGAATACAGGGCCGACATCCAGCCTGGCCTTTGCGACCGCCTTGATGGAGTAGGCGTCCTTGCCCTTCCATACCAGGAACACGGCGTTGGGGTTCTTCCGCAGGTGCTCGGACGTGCGGCGCATGAAGGCCTCGCCGGCGATGATGGTGTCGGGCTCGGTGACATCCAGGCTGCCGCAGACTATCGCATGCGGCATGCCTTCGGGAGAGACCGTCGTCATGACCTTGTTGGCGCCGGGATGCCTGACCATCCTGACGACGGGCTCGGTCATAAGGGCCATTCGATCGCCTCATTCGGCGTCGGCCCTTTTGATGTTGGCGACGGCGAGGACGGCCAGATAGACCGCTCCCACGGCTACGAAGTACCAGAATCCATCTACGAATTCGAACATGCGCCTGCATCCCCCGACCCGATATTAAGCCTTCCGCATCATGCCGGCCTGCCGGAGCATCCGCAGACCGGCCTGAGGTGCTGGACGACCAGCTCCAGCTTCCCGTTCTTGAACAGGGGCACCGCCGCGCAGTCGCAGACCGTCTCGGTGGCCGGGATGACCCTGCGCATGACGCTGTTGTTAACCGGGCCTCCGATGGTGGTCACCGTGGCGACGCAATCGGAGCAGGGCACCGTGCTGTCGAACAGATGGTAGCACTTCGTCCCGATCACGTCGTCCACGCACTTGCCGAACGCCTTCTCTCCCGCCCTGTTCATCCACACGATGGTGTGGTCCGAGTCATGGATGACTATGATGTCGTCTATGACGTCCATGATGACGTTCATCAGCGTCTCCGAGTAGAGTTCGTTGGATTCCATGCTTGCCGACCTCGCATCCGGAATCCGAATCTGCGGTATAATATGGTTCACGCGGGACCGGGCAGCTCCGGCCGTTCCGGATCGGGACGGGTGGCATGGAAGCCGGCGGCTCCTTGATAACATTTTATTGTTGATTCGTGTTACCTGATGCCCTGTTTCAGGATGCCTGCGTGATGCCGGGCGCTCCGAGGGGAATGCTGGCCTTATGGGGCTGTCGGAGGGCCATGATGCGCCCGTGCGAGACGATCGGTGCGCTCAGAAACTTGGAGAATGAGAGCGGGGGCATGGCTCCTATGATCATCTTTTCGTCGAAGCTCGAAGCCATCGCAAGAATCATGAAATCCCCTCCCCAGAGGGGAAGGGAGAAATGGTTTCCTCTTCAGGTTCTTGGTGCGGACGGGGAGTCCGGTTCAGGCCGCCGTTCCGACGCGGGTGCAGATGTTCGCCAGG
>CAVHMZ010000132.1:0-2384 GCA_963637225.1 Segatella hominis | reverse complement strand
GCTGGGATGGTTCGGGTTCAACTGCGGATCCGAAGGAGGGTTCGACGATGTCGTGATCCTGGCAGCGGCGAACACGCTGCTGGCATCCTGCGCGTCCGCGATAGTGTGGGTCGCCATCCAGTGCCTGCACGTGGGAAGAGTCAACGTCACCGGGCTGTGCGCCGGAGTCCTGGCAGGACTGGTCGGCATAACCCCCGGATGCGGGTTCGTGGATCCCTGGGCGTCTGTGGCCATCGGGGCGATAGCGTCCGTGATCTGCTATCTCGGGATCATATTCATGCGCGAAAAGTCCGGAGTGGACGACGCGCTGGATGTCATGGGGCTCCACGGGATCGGAGGGATCTGGGGAGCCGTCGCCGTGGGGATCTTCTCTGTCGCCGGATACAGCTGGTGCGGGGACGGGGGCTTGATCGAGGGCCATGCGGACCTGCTGCTTGGAATGCTGATTAATGTGGCCGTGACCCTGGCCTACTGCTTCGCCGTGTCCTTCGCGATAATGAAGATCGTCGACGCGGTGCTCAGGAAGGCCGCAGGGAAGGGCGCTGCGCTGTCGGAGAGCGAGCAGATGATCGGAGCGGACATCATCGAGCACGGAGAGTCCTCGTACCTTATGTGAGGCCGGACGAGATGAAGATGGTAATCGCGATATTCAGGCCCGAGAGGCTGCAGTGCGTCAAGGACGGGCTGAAGGAGATCGGGATCAACGGGATGACCGTGTCCCATGTCACCGGCCGCGGAGAGCAGATGGGCCTCAGGTTCACCACCAGGGTCGGAGAGTTCATCGTGGACGAGATCGGGAAGGCGAAGATCGAGGCGGCGATCGAGGACGAGGACCTGGACAAGGCCATCGCCGCAATCAGGAAGTCCGCCGAGACGGGGAGCCCCGGAGACGGGAGGGTATTCGTAGTCCCCGTGGAGCAGTCGCTGAAGATCAGGAACGGCTGAGCCCGATGGACAGCCGGCCGGAGCCGGCCGGCATCTTCCCGGCCCTGCCCGCTTCGGGCCGGCCCCAGGGGTCCTGCCCCCGGGAAGAGAAAGAGGTTTTGCGCGGCGGGTCAGCTCACTTGATGAAAGCCCTGTACACGACCGCGGCAGTCATTACGGCTATCAGGATGACCACTACGATCACGATTATGTACGGGCCCTGTCCGGAAGCCGCCGTCTCCTGCGTCGCCCCGGCCAGTACGAGCTTATGGACCGTGCCCTTGAACTCCATGTCGGTGGTGATGGTGAAAGACCCGGAGAACTCCTTGCCGTCGAATGACATGACGACCTTGTCTCCGTTGTATCCGGGCTTGAGCGTCCATCCGACCGCATGGGTTCCTGCAGCCATGAGTATGTCCCCTTCCTCGTCGGGATCGACATAGACGACCTGGCCTCCGGAGACGGATGCCGCCTTCTTCCCGTCGATGTATATGTCCGCGAAGCCGTAATCGGCGACGATGGCGACGTGGTACACGTTGCGGTCTATCACTGCAGAAACCTCGGCGACGCTCCCTATGAGATCGTCCCCGTGGTCCCACCCTGTGACCTCGGCCCCGGCGATCTCCGGCTTGGCGACGTCCTTCACCTTCATCGCCGCATCCTTGGTGTAGACCGTGAACCTCTCGGCCCCTTCCACGAGGAACCTTGTGCTCTTGCCGAGAGCCGAGAGGACATCCTCTGACACGACGGAGCCGGGCGCGAGGTAGACCGTCTTAACGGAGACGGAGCCTGCGGGGGCGGTGAACGAGGCGGCCGCTCCGAATGAGGAGCCGGAGAAGCCGACGTATACGGTATCGGCTTCGAGCACCTGGGATGCCGCTTCTGAATCGACGATGATGTTCCCTGAGAGGAACACCTTGCCGACGGTCAGACCGGCCATCTTGTCCACGTCGAGGGTTCCCTCGACGAGGAGCTTTCCGGCATAGTCCATGCTGGCGATCACATCGAGAGCCGCGTTCTCCGAGACGGTCAAACCGACCTTCTCGTCTACGCTGAACGTCTGGTCGTAGAACCCTGCGCGGACAGTGCCGTTCAGGATCTTGATGTGCGCCCCGACGGCCATCGCCGTAGGCCCTCCGAGGATGGCCATGATGTCCTGTTCGGATCCATCGTCCACGACATTGAAGTCGATGGCTGCGACATCCTTCGCTTCGACCGTCCCGTTGCGGCAGGTCGCCGTCCCGGTGAACCTCGCCCCGACGGCGATGTTCAGGTCGGCATCCTTCAGCTTGACGGTGCCTGCCGAGAGCTCGGCTCCGTCCATCACGTAGATGTCCGCATCATCCTCCGCGGTCCCGGACACTTCCAGATCCCCGACGGAGACCTTCCCGCAGACGTAGATCCCCTCGGTGAGCGCCGCGTCCTTGACCGCGCTCTCCAGAGCGGTCATGCGCGTGTAC
>CAVHMZ010000131.1:1609-12537 GCA_963637225.1 Segatella hominis | reverse complement strand
CATCTTCTCGGAGATGCGTTCCTCCGGAGAGGTCTCGACGTGCGATCCTGCTAAGATGTCTCCGGAGGATGTGAAGGCCTTCGCCGTCTGCCTCCGCCGCACTTGCGGCATAACTCCCGGCGCATTGCAGCACGATGTCGGCACGCTCGGGATGCTCTGCCTGTTTTGCGGCAACGACTGCGTCCGCCTTGCCCGGGCCAGGTATCCCGCTGCCTTCCCTATGTATCGGAAGTCGCGCGGGCCTGTCCTCGAAGAAGGCGAGTTCGCCGCCATCATAAGGTATGCCGGCACGTGCTCCGGAACGGATCTGCGCGATGCCGCCGCAGTCTGCTTCGCTCTCGGAACCGGCGCGAGGCCCTGCGAGATCCGCGAAGCCAGGGTTTCCGATCTCGACCTCGCGGCCAGCACTCTGTACATCCGCCGTCCGAAGGGCGGCGATTCCTACGGATCCAAGAGGACGGTTCCCGTCCGTCCGGAGGTGCGCGGGATCCTCTCGCTCTACATCCGGAACGAAGATCTCCGTCCGAACGACCTGATCTTCGGGATCAACGGAGATACCGTGTCCTCGAACACTCTCGGCGTTTGGAGATCCAAGGTCTGCGCCGCCTGCGGCGTGTCCTTCGACTTCCGGAAGCTCCGCCGGACTTACGGGCAGTACCTGCTCGACGAGGGCTGGTCTCTGTCTGATGTGTCCGTCCTGCTCGGTCATACGAATGTCATGACGACGAACACGTTCTACGCCGGAGCGAGGCCCTCCCGCGTGGTTCAAAACGTGCTTTCGGGTTGGGAATCGGAGAGGGGTTCCAGAGACAAGAATTGCCACCTCGGAACCGACATAGCTGGCGCTGGCGATAAGGTGCAAGGGAAGGGATTTGAACCCTCGAACTCCTACGAGAATAGGCCCTGAACCTATCTCCTTTGGCCAGGCTCGGATACCCTTGCATTGAGCCTGAAACGGAGGATTGCATCCCCCTATTTATCAGTTGCGCGGACGCGCCTTTCAGGCGCTCATGATCTTCATCCATCCGCCGGACTCATATATGGCGAGTTTCCTCTTGGCAAGGATGGCTTCGAACTCTTCCCATGTGATGACGTCGAGCCTGTTATTCTTTCCCTTCGTGAACTGCACGCCCTCGGTTCCTTTGACCTTTCCGGGCTTAAGTCCCTTGTTCTTAGCGATGGCCTGTGCCTTCTTTATGTCAATGCGCTCCATCATAGCTGCACCCCTTGGCGATTGTATCTTGATGTGTCGTATATAAAGATTCTTTAAATACGGCAAACATCTGGATATCATCTGTGCATCCCCGCGGGAATCTCGGACCGGACTCGTCCAACGCACGCTCTGCCGGATGCTCGGTGCCGACATCATGCTATTAGCTCCTATGACTGATGTCATCACTCCATCAGAAAGGCATAATAGTAGCGGCACTCTAAGATGGGGCATGGACCCCCCGAACAGGATTCTCCTCAGATCCTCCGAGACCGAGAACACCGGGCCCGACATGGGCATCATCCTGGGCCGCGCCCTGGCCATGGACTGCCGCAAGGTCGTCATCGCCGCGGACCTCATGAAGAGCAGCGCCATGATGAAAGAAGCTCTCGTCGCGGGACTGGTGTCCGCAGGAGTCGACGTGGTCGACATCGGAACGGCCAGCGGGCCGGTGGTGGGCATGGCCGCGTCCAAGGGGGACTGCGCCGTCTACGTGACAGAATACAGGAGGTCCGGCTCGGTCAGCGGGTATCTCCTGATCAACTCGGACGGCAGCCTGTTCAAGAAGGATCAGATAAGGCATCTCGACAAGATCTTCATCGAGCCCATGAGGATGCCCGGGCACGACGGCCTGGGCCGCATATACCGGTGCGACACCGCCGTCCGCGAGTACAACTCCCGCCTGGAGGGCCTATTGGACAAGTGCCCCGGGTGCTCCGTCGTCCTCGACTGCAAGTGCGGCCCCGTTTCGGACTCCGCACCGGCCATAGTCGCGGCGGTCGGAGCGGACGTGATGACGCTGAACGCGCAGAGCGGCAGGGACTGCGCCTCGCAGGACCTGGGCGGAGAGGGCGCAGACAGCTCCGACGTGAAGGAGATCGTCAAGTCCAACCCGGGCTGCATCGGGATCACGATGAACAGGATCGGGACCATCGCGACCGTGGTCGACGAGAAGGGCGAGACCCTGTCCCGCGACCAGGCATTCGCCATCATCGTCGCGAAGACCCGGCCGGAGAGCATAGCCGTTCCGATAGACACGTCCCTGGTGATCCTCGACGCTTTCGGGAAGCTGCCCGACAGCTCTGAGAGGAAAGTCGTCTTCACGGACATAGGGGTCGGCGCGGTGTGCGGCGCCGTGGCCGAGGGCGCGGCGATGGGGTACTACGAAGGCGGCGCGATATACGGCGGGACCAGCATGATGCCGGACGGCATCCGCACTGCAGCCATCATGGCGGCGATCGCGGGGAACGACAGCCTCAACAGGCTCGCGGAGGGCCTCACGGAATGCTACCGCTCCTCCAAGACGATCGGCTGCGAATGCCCCGCAGACGCGTTCTCCCGCGCCATGGACGCCGGGATAAGGGAAGTGACCGGCGAATTGCACACGGCGGACCGCGCATGGCGCATGGACATGGAGGACGGGTGGTTCCTGATATCCCTCCGGAAAGGGGAGGCCCTGGCTGTAAGGATCGATGCCGAGTCCAGGGACCGCGCCTACATCCTCGGCCTGATGGAGATCGCCGAGAGGCTGGCGGAGAGCTGCGCCAGAGGATCCTGAGCCTGTCAGTAGATTATCTCCAGCTCCACGGGCTCGCCCCTGGAATCGTAAGACTTCCAGCTGGTGCGGCCGTAGGGCTGGCACGTTATGAAATGCACTCCGCCGGTGTTGCTGAAGAACGTCTTGTCCTCCTCCGATGGCTCGTTCGAGAACCCGGGATGGGAATGGGCCGACCCCGCTATGCTGTAGTCGATCGGCTCCATCCACTGGTTCAGGAAGCTGTGGCTGTCCCCGTAGACCGTCCCCGGGAGGAGGACCATCTCGGAGATCACCCCGTCCACCTCCCTGGTCATGCACAGGAACTCGTCGGGATAGGTGGACCTGGCGGACTCGTTGAACGCGTCGATGAAATCGATGTCCACTGCGTATATCCTGGTCATAGGGTGTTCACCAGCTTCTCCCTGACGCGGGAATAGAAATCCGTGTTGAACCTGATGAAGCGGGCCTTCTTTTCGGACATCATGAACTCCGCCTTGGTCTTGCCCTCCATCTCGTACTCCGCCTGCCCGTCCAGGACGATCAGGCAGTCCTTGTCCAGGACGCTCTCCACGGTGATCTTCGAGGTCGCCGGAACCACGAAGGGGCGGGAGTTGAACTTGTACGCCGCCATGGGGACGACCATCAGCGCGCTGACGTCCGGGTCCATGTAGGGCGCGCCGAGGCTCATGGCGTAGCACGTGGAGCCCGTGGGAGTCGAGACTATGACCCCGTCCGCCCTGAGCTCGGAGGCCAGGACATCGTCCACGTAGACCTTGAAATGTCTGATCTTGGCCACCGATCCCGTGTGCACCACGGCCTCGTTCACGGAATCCAGGAGATACTCCCCGTTGTACCAGCAGCTGAGCTTGAACCTCGTCTCCACGATGTAGTCCTCGGCCAGGAGGCGCCGTATCCCGCCGGCGATGTCGTCATGGTCTATCTCGGCCAGGAACCCGACGCTGCCGCCGTTGACGCCTATGACCTTGGCATCCGTCTTCTGGAGCGCCCTCAGGAGCGTCCCGTCTCCTCCGACCACGATCACGATGTCGGCATCCATCTCCTCCAGCGGGACCCCGGGGATGCCCATGACCTCGGCGATCTGGCTGTCCACATAGAACCTGCTGTCGCCCAGGGCGTCTATCACCTGCCGGGTGTAATAGACGGCATGCGCGACGTGGGTGTTGGCGTAGATCCCGTACCTGTGCTCCCTGCGGATGTCCCTGTGGCGGACGATGAGGTCGTAGACCCTCTTGTCCCCCACTGCCAGGATGTTGGACCTGTGCTCCACGTCGAAGGGCATGTCCAGGACCTCCCCCTCCAGGTCGTAGACCTCTCCGCCGGCCTCCCTCAGGACGATCGCGCTGGCGGCGATGTCCACGATGCGGATCTCCCTGGTGTACCTCTCGGCCTTGACGAAGAACCCGTCGGCCTCGCCCTCTGCGACTATCGCCATCTCGAGGGACGCGCATCCGAGCGAGCGGGAGGACCTGACCCTCTTGGCGACGGAGAACGCATCCTTATGGGCGCCGTTGCCCATGTAGATCATGACGAACAGATCGTCGAGATCGGCTTCGCGGACGCGGATCGGCACGCCGTTCTTGAACGCGCCCTTGCCCTTCTCCGCCGAGTAGACGTCGCCCGTGACCGGATTCCTCAGGTACCCCAGGCGGATGCCCGACAGGGACCCCGTCCCCACGGCCAGGGATATCGTGTAATAGGGGATCGACGCGACGGCGTTGGACGTTCCGTCTATAGGATCCATCACGAGGGTCTCCTCCGCGCCGTTGTCCACGTATCCGATCTCCTCGCTGAGTATGTTCAGCGGGACCGAGTTGCGCTGGATGTACATCAGCGCCGCGTTCTCGGCGACCTTGTCGATCTCCTTCGTGGGAGTGCCGTCGGCGCCCATGCAGACCACCTCTCCCCTGGCACGGGAGTCGGGTATCTTCGAGATCTCGGCCTGGACGGCGTCGGCGATGGCGGAAAGGGTTTCCATCGTGATCATGTTGCCTGCGATGCTCTCTTTTGTTATATATACGGCGGGGCATCCCCCGTCTTGCATGGATGCTTTGGATTTCTCGCGCGGCAGGGTCTTCGAAGAAAGGGGGAGGATCTACACCGAGTCCGCCTGCCCGGGCAGGAGGGTGTACGGAGAGAGGCTGGTGCGCAGCGGAGCTTCGGAGATGAGGGAATGGGATCCCAGGAGGAGCAAGCTCGGAGCCTACATCTCCAACGGAGGGAAGGAGTTCCCGTTCGCGAAAGATTCCGGCGTCCTGTACCTGGGGGCGTCCAGCGGGACAACGGCATCGCACGTGGCCGACATCTGCTGCGAAGGGAGGGTCTACTGCGTGGAGTTCGCCCAGAGGATGTTCAGGGACCTGGTGAGAACCTGCCGGGACAGGCCGATGATGATCCCCATACTGGGGGACGCCACCCGCCCGGAAGAGTACTCCGTGTTCGTGGACAGGGCGGATGTTGTGTACCAGGACGTGGCCCAGAAGAGGCAAGCGGACATCATCTGCGACAACATGGACGCTTTCGGCGCGGCGTTCGGGATGGTGGCCGTGAAGGCCAGGTCCGAGGACGTCACGTCCCCGCCGGAAGAGGTCTTCGCGGCGACGGAGGCGCGGATACGGGAGAGAGGGTTCAGGATCCTGGACGCCCGCTCCCTGGAGCCTTACGAGAAAGCGCACGAGATGATCGTGTTCGAGAGGCCGAGGGCATGAGGACGGCTTACGCCGTGGCGTTCTCGGGGGACCGCTTCCTGATGGTCTGGCATCCGAAGAGGCACGGATGGGAGATGCCGGGAGGGCATGTGGAGGCCGGAGAGACTTCGGAACAGGCCTGCGTCCGCGAGTTCATGGAGGAGTCGGGGTACTCAATAGAGGTGGTCGCCGCGAGGGACATAGGGTATTGCGATGTCTGCGCCGCGATACTGAATGGGAGAGTGTCCGAGGACTGCGAGATGGAGTCCCGCCTGTTCTCCGGGCTACCGGAGGAGCTGTCCTTCGACAGGACGGAGTACGAGGACACGGTGCCCTGGGCGAGGGCAGAAGTCCTGAAGGCGATGGAAAAAGAGCGAAACGGATCCGCGCGAAGGGCCGTGACGCAATCGGACAGATGGATGAGGGCCGCAGACGCTCAATCCCAACGCCGGCGATTGTACAGTTTATATACTGCTTCAACATCGCAAGGGTCAGCCTCGCCGCCTAGATATGATTCGGAGGATCACATTATGGCAAGAATGCACACAAGAAGGAAGGGCAAATCCTGTTCCAAACGCCCCATGATTTCCGAAAACCCCGCATGGGTCCCTCTCAGCGCCACCGAGATAGAGGATCTCATCGCGAAGCTCGCGAAAGACGGAATGATCTCTGCCAAGATCGGGCTCGTCCTCAGGGACCAGTACGGCGTCCCCGACGTCAAGCTCGCCACCGGCAAGTCCATCACCGCCATCATGGAGGAGAAGGGAGTCGCAGGATCCCTCCCCGAAGACCTGGCCAACCTCATGAGGCGCGCCATCGACCTGAACGTCCACCTCAGGGACAACAAGGGAGACGTCTCCAACAAGAGGGGTCTCAACATGATCGAGGCGAAGATCAGGAGGCTGGAGCGCTACTACAAGAGGAACGGCGTTCTCCCCGCTGACTGGAAATATTCCCTCAGCAACGCGGAACTCATGCTCAAGTGAGTCCCATGGAGGACAAGGTACCTTCAAAACTCCTTACCACTCTCAATCAAGCTGCGGACATAGTCCGCGGCCATGATTTCATACAAGTCTTCTCGCACTACGATGCCGACGGCGTGTCCTCGGCAGCGATCCTCGCCAAGGCCCTCCTCAGAGCCGGCAAGGAGTTCAGGGTAACTCTCTTCACCACTCTGAACGACCACAACATGGACGTGATCCGCAACACCAAGTCGGACTGCACCATAGTGTCGGACCTCGGAGCGTACTACATAGACCAGTTCGACCAGATGGACAGGGACGTGATCGTCCTGGACCATCACACGACCGTGGTTCCCGAGGCCAAGAAGACCTGCTACGCCAACCCCCACCTCTACGGGATCGACGGAATGACGTCCGGGTGCGGAGCCACCATGTGCCTCCTCTTCGCGGTCGCCCTCGACGAGCGCAACTGGGACCTGGTGCAGGTGGCCTTCGCCGGCATCGCCGGGGACAGGCAGCACATCAACGGCCTGTCCGGCCTGAACGTCCACCTCCTGGAAGAAGGCGTGAAGAGAGGGTACATCGAGAAGTCCCCGGGATCGCTCATACCGTCCGGAGACCTCATGACGGAGCTGTTCCTCTGCGTGGACCCCTACATCCGCGGAGTCAGCGGCAGCGTCGAAGGCGTCGCCGAGCTCATGAAGGACGCGGGCGTGTCCAGCGGCACCGCGTTCAGGGACCTGACGGACGAGCAGCGCAGGAAGCTGTCCTCCCTGATAGCGGCGAAGCTCGCCGCCCAGGGCGTGATGCTCTCGTCCATGGAGGAGATTGCCCGCGACAGGTACTACCTGACCGGCTACGGGATGGATGCGGAGTACTTCTCCGCCATCCTGAACAACTGCGGACGCGCGGGCATCGGCGGAGTCGGCATCGCCGCAGGCATGGGCGACGAGAAGGCGATAAACGAAGGAGCGGACCAGAACAGAGAGTCTGCGAAGCTCGTCGTGGAGAGCATGGTCGAACTTGACCGCACCGGCCTGAACCAGATGGAGAACATCCAATGGTTCGACTCCACCGACTCGGGATTCACCGGGATGCTCTGCGGCATCGCCATGCAGTCCATAGCCGACCATTCCAAGCCCACCATCGGCCTGAACATGTCCAACGACCCCGTGAACATATCCTCCAGAGGGATGTTCGAGCAGCTGGACAGGGGAGTCGACCTGGCGGTCGCCATGGGGAAGGCGTGCTCGGCCGTCGGCGGCCAGGGCGGAGGCCACAGGATCGCCGCGGGCGGATCCGTTCCCAGCGACAAGGTAGAAGAATTCCTGAAGATACTCGACGAGACGATCGGAGAGCAGCTCGGCTCCTCCATGTGACGTCCACCTCGTCCGTGCGGAACCTCTGGCGGACCTCCGTGTCCGCCATGTCCATCTTCACGCCGGACATATGCATCTCGGCTCCGAGCCATGCTATCATCGCGCCGTTGTCCATGCAGAACCTGCGGTCCGGCACGAACATCTCCGCTCCGCGGGCATGGGCCATCTCGGCCACCATGTCCCTCAGGCGGCTGTTCTGGGCGACGCCCCCTCCCAAGAGGACCTCGTCCTTACCGATGTGCGCCATCGCGCGCTCGGTGACCTCTGTGAGCATGGCGAAAGCGGTCTCCTGAACCGAGAGGGCTATGTCCTCCAGCGGGACGCCCTTCTTCTTCAGGGCCAGCGCTGCGGTCATGAGGCCGGAGAAGGACACGTCCATCCCCTTGACCGAATACGGAAGCTCATAGTAGCGGTCGCCGTCCTTGGCCAGCTTCTCGAACACAGGCCCGGCGTAGAACCCCATGCCGAGCTCCCTCCCGAGCTTGTCCAGCATATTCCCGATGCCTATGTCCTGGGTTTCGCCGAAGATCCTGTAGCGTCCCTCGGCGAAGGCGATGACCTGCGTGTTCCCTCCGGACGCATAGAGCAGCGCGGGATCGCGGCATCCGGTGAGGGCGCGGCCGATCTCGATGTGCGCGATGCAGTGGTTCACCCCCACTATCGGTATGCCCAGCGTGCATGCGAACGCCCTTGCGGCGGTTCCGGCGACGCGCAGGCAGGGCCCCAGGCCGGGGCCCATGGAGAACGATACGAGATCTATGTCCTTCGAACCGATGCGGGCGACATCCATCGCACGGCGCATGACCTCGGCCACCGCATCGGAATGATGGTTGGCCACCTCGCGGGGGTGCAGACCTCCCTCCTTCGGGCGGAACATGTCCAGCTCGTTGGCCAGGACGTTGCATTCCTCGTCGACTATGCCCACGCCCAGCGTGTG
This sequence comes from Segatella hominis, assembly GCA_963637225.1. Classification (GTDB taxonomy): domain Archaea; phylum Thermoplasmatota; class Thermoplasmata; order Methanomassiliicoccales; family Methanomethylophilaceae; genus Methanoprimaticola. The sequence continues at coordinate 3,807 of CAVHMZ010000131.1, read as the reverse complement.
CGCGGTCCCTTCGATCCCCAATGTGAGCATGTTCGGCCGCCTCCTTCCTTTGAACCGGTACCATGCCTGCGTATAAAAGGTCGGTCATGGCCCCAGACAAGCCAGGGGGACTACCCATATGCCGTCCTCGCGCTCATAGGCTATGCCGGTGGCGGTCACCACCATCATCAGCATCGGCCTCTTCGCGCCCGGACCGAGCGCGTCCAGCATCTTCTTGAGGTTCCTGGCGCCTTCGTCGATGAACTGCCGGCCGCCGATCTTCGCCTCGGCGGCGATCCAGCTTCCGTTCCCGAAGGTTATCACTGCATCGCATTCTATGCCGTTGGACGTTCTGAAGTGCTTGACGGTCCCGCCGATCCTCTCCGCATAAACGCGCAGGTCGCGAACGGCAAGGTTCTCGAACAGGAAACCGAACGTCTTCATGTCAGAGATCAGACCGTCCGGGCCGATCTCCGGCGCAGCGCACCCTATGGAAGGATCTACGAAATAGCGCATATCCGATGTGCGGATAGCTGCCTTGGATCTCAGATCCGGATTCCAAGCCTCCGAATCCTCGATCACGTACAGGGTCCGAAGAGCTTTCAGGTACTTGCGGATGGTATCGTCGTCTATAGAGGCGCCGTCATTGGCCTTGATATCGCTCCTGATCGCGGTGATCTTGGTCTGAGTGCCGCAATTGCGGGCATACGATCTGAGGATCAAACGAATCCGATCCCTGTTCAGCGCCTTCGCCCCCGGCCCGGAGGCTTCCGCGGCGACGATCCCTTCGAAGTAATAGATGGCCTGCTGCAGCGCAACATCCCTGTCCCGGCCTATTGCCTTTGGCCATCCGCCTCTAGCAGTATAGAATGCGTAATCATGGAGATCGGCATCGCATCTGCAGGGCGCGGGCTTATCCCCGCGGACGATGGCTTCCAATGATATGGATCCTGTGCTCTCATGCGATTCGAACAGGGTCATGGGGCGCATCATCATCTCGGTTATGCGCCCGATGCCGCTGTGCATCTTGGACATCACGTCAGGATCGGGCTGTACAGAGCCTGTGAGGATGAACTGCCCGAACTCATCGCGACGATCGACCTCCATACGGATCTGATCCCATATGAACGGTATCGTCTGCCATTCATCGATGAGAAGCGGAGGCTCCTTGTCAAGGAATGTTCTGGGGGCGACCGATGCCAGCTGGACATAGGAATCGCGCGACTCCGAATCCAGCATGAAAACGGAGCTTTTGGCCTGCATCCCTGCTGTCGTTGATTTTCCGACCCATTTCGGTCCGCGGATCCATACTGCCCCCTTGGACCTGAGCACCGCCTCCCCGCATCGCGCTGGATACGATCTCACTGTATCTCTGAAAGAAAATGCCAGACCGCATGGCCATATTTACGTCCATGCAAAGGTATAAGAACAATAACGATATCATCGCCTCTGCTGGGCTCGTGGTCTAGGGGTTATGACGTCGCCTTGACATGGCGGAGGTCGCCGGTTCAAATCCGGCCGGGCCCACCAGCTTTCATTTCTCGCATCATTCTGCCTATCGTGATGCCTGTCTGGATTTCCCCCGGCTGGCAAGTGGGTGATTACTGCACCAAAGACCAACAAGGTTATACCTCCGCCGTCGATTGCCGTCCATGAAGCATATCGCCGCGACCGATTGCGCATCCGCAAGGCAGATGCGCGTCGTCGGCATCATCGAGACAGGCTGCCGCCCCCTCGCCGTCTGCGACAGCATTGATGCAGAGCATTCTCCGAAACGGAGGCCCGACGCCGAGAAGGCGAAGGGCAGGATCAGAAACAAAGCGGATTTCAGCCGGACACGGGCCGGATGGCTGCCGTCCTCCGGCGGCAGCGCACCCTGCGGGACGAGGCGATATCATGAACTGTAAAGGGCACGGCCGTGCCCTGTTCCTGCTCCTGGCGATCCTGGCGCTGTCCACGATAATGGACGGGCTGGACACGTTCATAGTCTCCGTGGCCCTTCCAACCATCTCCGAGGAGATGGCAGTCTCCATAAGTGACACATCGAAGATCAGGCTGACATACGTCATCGCCGTGGCATCGCTCCTGCTCCCGATGGCGAAGCTGGCGAAGAACGGCACCGTGAAGAGGATGCTCTTCTGGGGGATCGTGATCTTCACGGCCTCGTCGGCCGCTTGCGGGATATCGCACAGCTTCGGGACCCTGGTGGCCTTCAGGCT
>CAVHMZ010000131.1:0-1599 GCA_963637225.1 Segatella hominis | reverse complement strand
CTTCAGGCTCGTCCAGGGGATCGGCGCCGCGCTCATGACTGCGGCGGTGCCCGTGCTCCTCGCAGACTTCCTGCCGGCGGACAAGAAGGGGCTTGGACTCGGCGTCCTGGCCACGGCATCCGGGATCTCCGTCATCCTCGGCCCGACCATCGGGGGCATCGTGATCTCCGCGCTGGACTGGCGCTGGATATTCCTGGTGAACATCCCGTTCGGGATCATCTCGGCCGTCCTGGTCCGCAGGGCCCTGCCGAAGGACGAGGGATACGACAGATCCCGCAACCCGGACCTCCTGAACAGCATCTTCGCGATCCTCTGCATAGCATTGGCGATGATATGCATCCAGAACATCGTCGGCCCGAGCGTCCCGTACGCGGCGGTCGTCGCATGCGGAGCCGTGAGCATCGCTTCCATCGCGGCGATAGCCTACAGGACATCGAAGCATCCCGAATCCGCGCTCCTGTCCACCAGAATGCTGAGGCGCCGCGATTTCCAGCTGCTCACTCTGGCGTTCACGATGACCAGCATGATAATCCTGGGAAGCCAGTACGTCCTCCCGTATTTCCTGCAGATCTGCGGAGAGTTCAGCGTGGCGGAGTCCGGCCTCCTGCTGTCCGTGGCATCGGTGTTCGCGGTGCTCCTGTCCGTCCCCATCGGGAGATGGTGCGACGTCCACGGATGCAAGCTGGCATCCGTCATGGCAGGGCTGGGGCGCCTCGGGTTCAGCGCGATCTTCATCATAGTCGTCCCGCCGGGAGATTTCCTGCTCCTGCTGGTGGGCTTGGCCATAATGGGATGCTCCATGGCCTTCGCCGGGACCGGCCTCTCCACGGCGCTCATCCACCATGCCGACAAGAAGGACCAGGCCGATGCCGCGACCTTCATGATGGTGGTGAACTACACGGCGGCCACGCTGGGCACGGTGCTGTACTTCGAGATCCTCCAGGCCAGCATCGGATCGGCCACCGCCGCGAGCGCCTCGAAGGAGGCCATCGAGAGCGGCTTCGACGCCGCCATGATGCTGGGGTGCATACTCGCCGCCGTGGCGGTCATCTGCGCGCTGGCAGTGAAGAACATCATTCCGAAAGAAGACGAGGAGCAGGAAGCCCCGCTGTGAGGGGCGGGGCGCGGGCCGGAAGCCGCCGATGGCCGTCGGCGCCGGGGCCCGCCCTCCCCCTCGGTTCCGAGCCGCGGCGGGCGGAGGCAAAGCGTCCGACGCAGGATTAATCTATAACCGCCCGTTGCACGCGCCATGCAATCCATCGCTGTTGTTGACTGCGCGTCCACGGGGCAGATGTATATCGACGACATCATCGAGATGGGCTACCGCCCCCTCGCCATCTACGGCTACATAGATGCCGAGCATGCGCCCGGCTGGGTCTCCAACGTGGAGAACGTCAAGAAAGGCATCGGGAACAAGGCGGATTTCATCCATGTCCCCGAAGGATGCTCGATCGAAGACCTCGTCAGCCGGCTGAAAGGATACGACATCGTCTGCGCAGTCCCCGGGTCCGAGACGGGCGTGCGCCTGGCGGACAAGCTGAACAGGGCCCTCGGCCTCAGAGGCAACGACCCGGAGACCACGTACCTCCGCTGCACCAA
>CAVHMZ010000130.1:0-2301 GCA_963637225.1 Segatella hominis | reverse complement strand
GGCAGAACGTCCATGACCGACAGGGTCTGCTTGTTCAGCGACACCCTGGAGCCCACGATGAGGTCCTGCTCGGGAACGTACTCCGACACGGACACCACGAAATCTGGCCCGGTGGAGCTCTTGACGACGACGCGGTTCCCCGGAAGGATGTCCTTTATCGAGCCGATGATCAGCGGCGGGCTCTTGAGCCTCTCGAGCTCGTTCCTGAGCCTGGAGATGTCCTTCTGGAGCCTGAAGAGCTCGCTCTCCGAGTAGCGCTTCTCGGTCTCGGCGTTCTGAAGGTCTTCCATGAGCCTCACGTTCCTCTCTTCGAGGGAGACTATCTTCGCCTTCAGTTCTGTCACTTCGTCGTCGGCAGCCGTCATAATCCTTCCGAGCCTCGAATGGAGCCATCCGTTATAACGATTTGCGACGCGCGCGCACGACCCAGGAAACAATTAATAAGGGATGCGGAAAATCGGAGTGCCATGATTTGCGAGATGTGCGGCAAGGACGTTCCGCAGACGCGTACGGTCATAGTCGAGGGCTCCAAGCTCAGCGTGTGCCCCAACTGTGCCAGATTCGGAGAGGACTACAGGGCGCAGTCCGGAAGCGGGGCGCCTGTGAGCCAGACCGTCATCGGCGAGAGGCTCGAGAAGCGCGAGAGGAGGATGAAGTCCAAGGACATCTACTCCGGAACCGCATCGGTCGAGCTCATCGACGACTTCGGCGGCGCCATAAGGGCGGCCCGCGAGGCGAAGGGCATGGATCTGGAGCAGTTCGCCGAATCGATCCTCGAGAAGAAGGGAGTTCTCGCCAAGGTCGAGGCCAACAACCTGGTGCCGGACGACAAGCTTATCAAGAAGCTCGAGAAGGCCTTAGGCATCAAGCTGACCGAGACCGTCCAGTCAGGAGGATCCTCGGGCGGGCAGAGCACCGGCAAGATGACCCTCGGGAACTTCATCAAGTACGAGTGATCTCAAGCGGCCTTCACATGGCTGCAGACGGCATCGAGGTACCGGCCGATGTCCGCTCCGGCGTCCCTCAGGACGATCAGAGCGGCCACGGCCACCTCGATGTCCAACCTTTTCTGGATCTTGTTGCAGCTCTGGATGAAGTCCCTGCGCTGCATCCCCATCGACACGGCAGCGTCCATCATGGCCGGGAACGGGTCCGCGGACGCAGGCGCCTCCTGCTTGGGTTCTGCAGGCTGGCTCTTCTCGTGCAGCGACGCGATGAGCTCTGCCGAGGGGCGGTATGCCATGGGAACGTCGATGGACGACAGCGCCTCGGACGGGCGCACGTATCCTCCCTTCTGCTGGACGGATCCCGCTTCGGAGAGCTTCCCCAGGAGCAGCTTGGCATCCGAGGGGGGCATCCATTTCAGGTCCAGGGACACGTCCATGACGAACTCCTCTGCCGTGGCCACGTCCTTGCCCTTGCCGCGGAAGTACGCCGCCGCGCAGATGTCCATCTCGTCTTTCATGCGACCTGCATCCAGGGGGAAGTAGAAAACTGTTGCCGCCCTCCATATACGCGCGGGCGTTACTACCAGTTCTACTAATAGAAAGAGATAGGTTTAAATCGCACATCCATAATCGGGCATCATCCCGTATGGTGAACCATATGATGAAATACACAAGATTCGAGAAGGCGAGGATCATCGGCGCCAGGGCGCTGCAGATCTCGTACGGGGCTCCCGTACTCGTGGACTATCCCGAGGACATGCTTGACCCTATCGACATCGCCATGCAGGAGTTCGAGAAGGATCTCGTCCCGATCACTGTCTTAAAGAACAAAACAGAGGAGTCTACATGACCGACGAAGAAATTCAACCTATAGACAACGGCGACCTCCTGGTCGCAGAAGACATCTACCTGACCTCCGGCGTCCACATCGGAACCCAGCAGAAATCTGCCGACATGAAGGAGTTCATCTACAAGGTCAGGCAGGACGGTCTGTACGTCCTCGACGTCAAGAAGACCGACGAGAGGATCAGGGCGGCGTCCGCCTTCCTCAGCCGCTACGACCCCTCCAGGATCCTCGTCGTCTCCGCCAGGCAGTACGGCCAGAAGCCCGCAAGGGAGTTCTCCAGGGCCATCGGCGCGCCCGCGTTCGCCGGGCGTTTCGTCCCAGGGACCCTGACCAACCCTCTGAACCCCGCGTTCATCGAGCCCGAGGTCATCGTCATCACCGACCCTGCCGCGGACAAGCAGGCCCTCAACGAGGCCCTGAACCTCGGCATCCCGATCGTCGCCATGTGCGATGCCAACAACGAGACCCGCAACGTCGACCTCGTCATCCCCACCAACAACAAGGGAA
>CAVHMZ010000129.1:0-7994 GCA_963637225.1 Segatella hominis | reverse complement strand
CCTCCCGGGCCAGCTCCTCCATCGTCTTGTCGGCATTGTTCTCGTTGCGGCGTTTAATCTCCAAAAGAAGGTTCGGTCCGAGCCCCGACACCCTCTTCAGACGGACATCGTAATAGCCGTCCATGACCTCGCGCTCGGCAGTGACCTCATACCTTCCGTGGAGTATCGCCATCAGTCCTGCGATGAAACCTTGGTACACGTGCTCGTGGGTGAGGATCCTGTTGCTGAGCAGGTCGAACTGGCGTGTGAGGGCCTGGGTCATCGAGACAGTATCTCCGCAAGACATGGCATCTATGAGCCTGAAGACGTCCGTGTTGACCGAGTTCCCGTACCTTCCGAGGATCGTCCTTCCGAACACCTTGAACATCTCCTTGTTCGGTATCGACACTTCATACCCATCCTCTTGGGGGATCGCCTTGAGATATCCTGACGCGACCATCACCGAATAGATGGAGTCGATGGGCGACTGGAGGTCGCAATAAGCGATCTCTGTGCCGAGGTCTGCGCTGACCGTTCCGCCGGAACATAGCGTCTCCAGCTCCTCCCACGTTTCCGAGTCGACTCTCGAGATGAGATCTCCGACTATAGAATTCCCGCTGGTGCTGGCCCAATATGGATTGGGCTTGCAGCCCGAATTGACGTATTTGATGATGCTCCAAGGATTGTAGATGTCCGCATCGCCGAAACGGTATCCATCGTACCATTCCCGCGCCTCATCGATCTTATCTCCGTAGCCGTTGTCAATGAGGAGCTTTTCCACCTCGGCCTGGGTGAACCCGAACATCTCATCGAATCCTGTCGAGAGAACATCGAAAACGTTAGGATTGTTCAGACCAGAGAAGATGCTCTCCTTCGATATCTTCATGATGCCTGTAACGACAGCGAACCTCAGACTGGTGTTGGTCTTGAGCGCTCCTCCCAGGACATACCTCATCAGATCCTTCACGCTCTCATGCAGCTCAGGCCTTCCATAGGTCGTGTTCATTGGTTGGTCGTACTCGTCGATGAGGATTATCGGCTTCTTCCCATAATGCTTCTCGATCATCTGGCAGAGGTACTTGATAGAGTTCGTCAGTGTGTCATAGTCTGCAGTGCCTTCTACCAATTCCTTATACCATCTCTTCAGCGTGGAAGGTACTTTCTCGGAGCTTGCCAGCTCTTCGAAGTCGCCATAAAGGTTGATGACGTAGTTCTTGAACGAGGTCTCGAATGCATCATAGCTCTGCGTCTTGAGGTCCTTGAAGTTCAGGTTGATGACGATACTGGAGTTCTTCTCGGGGTCGTCCGGACGGAGCTGGGAGATCTTCAGGTCCGAGAAGCGGTCCCTCTCGCCGGCATACTTGATGTTCAGGTACGCGTCCAGCATACTCAGGTTCAGGGACTTCCCGAACCTGCGGGGACGGATGAAGAGCTTGACCTTAGACTTGTCCTTGAGGATCATGTCTATCAGCGGAGACTTGTCCACGTAATAGCAATCGAGATCCCTCACCTCCCTGAAATCGTCGTTCCCGACCGGCATGCCTTCCATTTTCTCGCCCTTGTCCGCCATATGCGTTGCCTCCTTTTTATACATCCCATCAGCCGCCGGTGCACAGCCGCGCCTAAGGAAGCGTATGGCGTCCGAGTTTATTAACCCAACGTTGTAATGTTTGTAATGTCAGTATGGGTTGAATGGCGTGTAATATTGATATAAGATATTATCATCTAAATGCAAATGGTTCCTACAGAGAATGAGCGCCTCCCGTCGCGCCGTAACGCGCGAGGAAGGCAGAAAGAATCAGTTCTTGGTGCTGTCCATCAGCCTCTGGTTTATGGCGGAGGCCTCCTCGCTCGGCAGGAGCATGGTGGTGACCTCCATGAACGGGTGCTTGGAGCCCTCGATGATCTTCACGTCGTCCAGGTTCCTGAGCCCCCACCTCTCGGCGGTCTTCTCCAGGCCGAACTTCACGTCGAGGTCCGTGGGAACCAGGACAATGGCCTTGAACGTCTTCAGGCCCATCTTCTTAGCGGCCATTATCCTGTGGTGGCCGTCCACCAGCAGGAAGCCGTTGCGCCTCTCCACGACGATCAGCGGCTCGTTCAGCCCCCTCTTGAGCTCGTACTGCCTGCCGATGAGCTCGTCCATGTAGACCTCCTTCTGGGTGGGGATGATCTGGTCCACTGGGATCTCCCTGTTGACCACCTTCATCCTGATCCCGTTCTGCTGCTCCAGGAAGTTCTTCACGGACATGACCTTCCCCGGACGGGACTTCTCTATCTGGGAACGGACGATGTCGATGTTCGATATTATCCCGACGAGCTTCTTGTCCTCGTCCACCACCGGCAGGTTCCTCAGGCCGTACCTGAACAGGACCCTGGTGGCATCGTCGATGTTCATGGAAGGTATGGCGCACAGGGTCCCGCGCTTCATCACGCTGCGGATCTTCGCGTCCGGCTTGTCTATGTGGCGGAGGAGCTCCTTGGCCGTGACGAACCCCAGGAGGTAACCTTTCTCCACTATGGGGAACCCGTGGAAGTTGGAGTTGATTATCTCCTGCCTCACCTGCTCTACCGTCATGTCAGGGGTGATCGTGTGCACGTTCCTGACCATGTACTCTCCTACTGTGGCTTCTGGCATCTTGGCTGCGTATCGCCGAGGGCGTTTATAGGATGTTTGGCAGGCGCGCGGAGGCGCCTGCCGGGAAAGACCGCCGAAGGAGGGGATGCTCCCTCCGGATTGTTCATCGCCTGCGCCTGAGGTCTGCCAGGAGCAGGATCCGGAGAGCCGCGGCGGCGGCCGTGCCTGCGCCGGAGAAGATGCCCGGACAAGAGAGACTTCACAGCTCTTACGGCCCCGGAGCCAGGCAGAAACCTTGTTAATACCATCGCCGCAATACACCGCTCAGAAGGATAACCATGAGCGGACCGTTGCTTACAGAAGAGGCCATCCAAGAACAGACCAAGCTCCAGAACGCCCTCGGGAACATAGAGCACATCATCATCGTCATGAGCGGTAAAGGAGGGGTCGGGAAGAGCACCGTGTCCTCCAACCTCGCCGCCGCCCTCGCCATGCAGGGCAAGGACGTGGGAGTCATGGACGTGGACATCACCGGGCCCAACATCCCCAAGATGTTCGGCGTGGAGTCTCAGCCCATCCGCGCCGAGAACGACATGCTCATCCCCGTGATGGTGCCGCCGTCGATCAAGATCATGTCGATGGCCTTCCTGCTCCCCAGCCCCGACTCCCCGGTGATGTGGCGCGGGCCCGTCAAGATGGGAGCCATCAAGCAGTTCATCGAGGACGTCGACTGGGGCCACCTGGACTATCTGGTGGTCGATATGCCTCCCGGAACGGGGGACGAGGCCCTGTCCATCGTCCAGCTGATGCCCAAGGCCGACGGGATGGTCATCGTGACCACTCCCCAGGACGTCGCTCTGCTCGACAGCAGGAAGTCCCTCGCTTTCGGAGCGGAGACCAAGATCCCCATAATCGGGATCGTCGAGAACATGAGCGGGTTCGTCTGCCCCTGCTGCGGGACGGTCACGGACATATTCAAGAGCGGCGGAGGAGAGAACGCGGCCGAGGAGCTGAACGTCCAGTTCCTCGGAAGAGTGCCCATCGAGCCCGCGGTGGCCGATTCCGGAGATTCCGGGCTGCCCGTGGTCCTGAAGTACCCCGAATCCGCCTCGGCCAAGGCGTTCGGGGAGATCATCGGGAAGATCGTCAAGACCGTGAGCTGAGATGAAGGTCATCGCAGTCTCCGAGGGGGAGTCCCTGGACTCTTTCGTGGCCGACGACTTCGGCCACGCCCCCTTCTTCCTCCTGGTGGACTCCGAGACCCTGGACTACCATGTCATCGCGAACGAATACAGAGATTCGGAGCAGGGCGCCGGCTTCGCCGTCGCCAATGCGATTGCCGCCATGGGGAACGTGGACGCCGTCATCACCGGAGGGATCGGCATGCACGGCATGAAGATCCTGAAGGACGCGGGGATCGACGTGTCCTATGATGATGAGGGAACGGTCGAACGGTGCGTCGCGGACTACGTCAGGCGCGCCGAGCGCCGGAAGAGCTTCTCGGAGAAACCTGAATGAGAGACGGAGAGGGGTTCAGACCCCTTTCCTGTCCCCCCATATGATCTTGTGCAGCTGGGGAAGAACCCTTACATCCAGCTTCTCCTGAAGGACGCGGTCGGCCAGATGCTCCAGCCTGTCTGTGCCTCCGACGGGGCCGAATATCACCGGGCACCTGATGCCGTGCTCCTTCACGAACCTGACGGCGAAATCCAGGTCGTCTTCGTCCTTGATGACGAACTTCAGCTGATCCTTCTGCGACAAGATATCAAGGTTGGACAGGAGCATCCTGTCGGCCATCCCCGACGAGGGGCATTTGATGTCCATGCTGATCATCACCAGCGGATGGCCGGGGACGCAGGACAGGTCCACGGAGCCGTTGGTCTCCAGGACCACCTGGATGCCCTTCCGGACGAGCTTCCGGATCAGCTCCGGCGATTCGGGCTGGAGCATGGGCTCCCCTCCAGTCAGGCACGCTCTGCGGCAATCTCCGACGCGGGCGGCGATATCGTCCACGGACATCTCCTCCCCGCCTTCGAAGGAGTACCCGGTATCGCACCAGGAGCAGCGCAGGTTGCATCCGACGGTCCTGACGAACACCGTGGGCGCGCCCATGGTGAGGCCCTCGCCCTGGATGGAATTGAATATCTCACAGATTCTCATCGTGCTCGTACCCGATCTCGTCCCTGTATCCGGCTTCCTTGAAGCCCTTGAGCCTCAGGCGGCAGGAGTCGCAGTGGCCGCATGCCTTCTCCCCGCCGTTGTAGCACGACCAGGTCAGGTGGAGCGGAGCTCCCAGCTCCTTCCCGCGCCTGACGATGTCGGCCTTGCTGTCATGGAGGATGGGGGTCATGACCTTGATCGGATGGCCTTCCACTCCCGCCTTGGTCCCTTTCTCGATCATCTTCTCGTAGGCCTCGAAGAACTCCGGCCTGCAGTCGGGATATCCCGAGTAGTCCACGGCGTTGGCTCCGATGTAGATCCTGTCCGCGTCTATCGATTCGCACAGCCCGGCAGCGATGCTCAGGAAGATTATGTTCCTCGCAGGCACGTAGGTGATGGGGATCTTGGCATCCAGATCGCCCTCCCTGTCCAGGGGGACATCCAGGTCCGCCCTGGTCAGGGCGGATCTGAAGGATGAAAGGTTGAGGTCGATCACCACATGGTCGACATTGTAGAACCTGCAGACGTTCTCGGCGGAGACCAATTCCTTTGTGTGCCTCTGGCCGTACCTGAAGCTGATGGCGGTGACCTTGCATCCGTCTGCGATGGCCTGGGCAAGGGCGGTGGTGGAGTCCAGCCCTCCGGAAAGGAGGACGACGGCGTTGGCCATTCAGAGCGCCTCCGTGTACCATGCGGTCTGCCCGCGCTCCTCGTCGAGGCCGATCGATACAGACTTCACATTCTCGGGGAAGTCTATCCGGGAGACAATCCTCTTGGCCATCATCTTGGACATCTCCTCGGCGGTGGTGTTGGGGATGTCCAGGAGAACGACGTCCTCCCTGGGGAAGACGTACCTCTTCCCGCAGCTGACCGCTTCCACGGAAACGTCGGTGACATCGAGCTTGACATCGGAAGATTCGGTGGGCAGGAGGGTCTTGTGGTCCAGCTCGTCGATCATCGCCTTGAGCGCTTTCTTCAGGACGACGAAGTCCATGATCATCCCCTCGGCTCCGATATCGCCTTCCAGCCTCAGCCTGACGATGTAGGAGTGGCCGTGGAGCCTGGAGCACTTCTCGTGCCTCGGTATGAAATGGCATGCCGAGAACCTTATGCCCGAATAGCCGCCGTCGATCTCTAGATACATCTTTCATTCCTCCGTCAGTTTCATCGCCAGGGCGACAGAGTCCCTGTAATCTGTTTTGGCGCGGGAGGTGTCCACGAAGACCTTCCCGCTGTTGACCACCGGCGCGCCGAGGGCCTTGGCCCCGCACACCAGGTGCATGGTCCTGAATATTATGTTCCCCGTTATGCCCTCCGGGGCGATTATGATGTCGGCATCCCTGACGGCGTTCTCTATGAGTATCTGGCAGGAGTAGGCGTCGTAGCCGTCCCTGCGCAATCTCTCCGCCAGGGCCTTGGCGTTCTCGATGGAGCGGTCGACCACTTTGCATCTGCCGACGTCCTCGTCCCTTCCGCCCGACATTATGGCGATGCGGGAGCCCATGCCTATCCTCCCGGCGAGCTTGGCGGACCTGGACGCGAGATCATACTTCTGGTCCTCGGACCATCCCTCGTCGATCCCGACGGGAGCGAGGATCATGAGCCTGCCTCCGGCAGGCTCCATGAACGCCACCCTTTCGAGGGCGGGAAGGCCGAGGCCGTGCCTGAGTATGGGGAGCAGCATCGACGACGACATGTCCCCGCGGACGGCCGCGTCGATCCTCCCGTTAACAAGGTCGCCGACGAGCTCGCGGGGATCGTCGTAGATCCTCACATCGTGGCCCTCCATAGCCAGGACGCTGCGCTCCACGTTGCCGGCATCCGTGCCGCGGCCGATCCCGACCTTCGCGTCCGGGAGGCTTCCGCTCAAAAGGGTCTTGGAGGTGAACATCGAACCACCCATCGCGTGGTTCCATATACCCTTTCGCATGGGATGAAAAGGGAGGGGCGGAGGATGTGGCCGGACAGCCGCCGGACGTTGATGCGGGCAGGATGATGAGTGCTGGAAAAGATCCGGATCGGATGACGCTGAAATAGCCGGCCGGCCTTCATGACCGGGGCTCAGAGCTCCTTCTCGATGCGTTCCCTCACGATCTGATAGCTGATGTGGTCGTTCATGGCCATGACGATCCCTTCGTACCCCGGGAAGAACGTGTCCGAGGTCTTGAACCGCTGTTTGAGAAAGTCCATAGCATCCAATACCTCCGAGTATGGAACATTGAGCTTGATGAGCACGGGCGCATCATGGGATATCGTTCCCGATTCGATGTCGAGCTCTCCCCTTTCGACCCCGTCCACGGCTTCGAGGATCGTGCGCTAATCGTCCGGGCCTCTCCGACGGATATACGTGAACAAGCCCTTCTGAGCTATCAGGTTCCTGTTGGTGTGATGATTGTACGTCCTGATTGTGACCCCGGGCTCCGGCCAATCCGTCCTGCTTGCGTCCAAAGCGAAAATCGAGAAGGAGCCGTTGCGAAGATCGTATTTCTCGTCTCCGTTTGCCAGGCTTTCCAAAGAGCTGCGGACAGCGAAGTATAGCGCACAGAGGGGATCCAGAGTCCAATCCAGCAGAAAGGTCGGAAACCCATAATGCTGCGCGATAGCCGCCAATTCCAGATAGGAATCGCTGGTCGTTCCGTCGACTTCGCCTGAAGGTTGCATGAAACTGGACGGATCGATTATCAGATTCCGATCTGTGATTTGCGAAGGCAGGTCCAAGCCCTGCCTGCTGGCAAGAGTGTAGAACAGACGCATGATCCGATTCATAGGGTTCTCGCCCCGACCCGATTCCGGCCATCCTCCTCCGCACTTCTCCTTTAATTCCGTTTGCCACGCATCCGCCGCGGCATTCAGCAGCTGTATCCTCCTGCATCCTTCTTTGCGCAACGCAGAAGGCCGGAGTCCGTACTGAGACCGGGACTGGCCTCTGAAGATGTAGACCTTGTTCCCTTCTTTAGCGCCTTGTTCCGTATCCTTCCGACGGTCTTCCATCAAGGATTGCAGGCACTTGATGAGCCGGCTGAACGACAGATCGTATTCCGCCGTGTTCTTCTTTCCTTTGATCGGCTTCGGTTTAGACTATCCGCCATCCGATGATGCCTCATTGTTGCTGTCCAACAGATTCCGTCTGACCGAGTCTGATGCATCCGAGATCGGCCCTGCCGGCGGCATTCCGTCGCCGATGCCCTCGCAATCCCAGTTCATCTACATCCCTCAGATCCGTATACTCGTCCTCCTCCGCCGCTTCCCTCATCCTGGCGAAGAGCCTTGCGAAGAA
>CAVHMZ010000128.1:13471-14585 GCA_963637225.1 Segatella hominis | reverse complement strand
TACCCTTAAGATCAAGAACTCTGAGCTGATCGGCGAGAGGCAGTGCCTGGCCGTCCGTGCAGGAACCGCTAATGTCGAGAACACGACTTTCAACTATCTCAACACATACGATGGATCGGATACGTCCAAGTCGCACAAGGATGGACAATATGAATATTCGTGGGGAAGCGGCAACAGATTCTCCAGGGCCGCTGTCGTCGCAGGAAACCTGACAAGTGCTGCTTACGCGGTCGATGCCAAGCTCACGCTGAAAGACTGCACCGTCAAGATCGATTCTCCATCTGGAAATGAGAATTACGCCAAGGCCCTCGTCGTCGCCCAGGACAGTAAGAACGGAAAGACGGCTGAAGTCACGTTGAGCGGCGATTGCTCTACGATCCAGAAGTCCATGTACACGAACAACGGAACAGATTACACTCAAGTGGCCTCGACCGAAACCACCATCAAGATGCCCGACACGCAAGCAACAGATGGTGGATTATCCAGCCTCCAGGGTTTTTTAGAACAGTATAACCCCTCGTCCGCCTAAGCCTGATGATCGTTCAAACCGGGCCTTCGGGCCCTTCTTCCAACAGACGAGACCTATCCGCGTTGCCGATGGCGGGCAGTCTTTGTTGTCGCCTCGTTCCTACAACAATCTTTGTGTCCGGATCTGTCGTGCCCGCATCGACCGGACGGTATCCTGCTCGATTCGCGGAGTCAGAGCATGACTATTATATTCCGAAGCCCATGGCGGAACGAGGCTTCGTAGATGTCTTTGTTCGACAAGAGGGAGCAGCTGTACGGCCCTGAAACGATTTCCGTCGGAGATCTGGACCTTTCCGTGGACGGCGGGTATCGGAATGTCGTCACCATCCCCCTCGATGTGAAGCCCAAGCGCATGATGTACGCTCACGTCGTGTCGGATTTCCCCGTGGATGTGGTCGTCGCCAACGACAGGGGCATGGCCCTGGGCCACAGGGGCGGCGTCCGCGATTCAGTGATGGGGCCGTATCCGACAGAGAAGCTCAGGAGCATGGGCATGCTGCTCGGCGTGTATCCCGGCGACAAGGCCAAGGTCCGGCTAGAAGCATGGATGGAGAAAGAATGAAGCAGTCTCTGGATTCTCTAAGGA
>CAVHMZ010000128.1:0-13461 GCA_963637225.1 Segatella hominis | reverse complement strand
CCGGGATCCTGAACCCGGAATTCATCGTCCGCAGGTACTTCCCCATATCCCTGCTGGCCGCTCTCGTCCTGTTCGCGGCGCTCATCTTGCTGGATGTCGCATCTTACACTTCGATCTGCGCTCTCGCACTGCCCTTTACAGCATTGGGGGCGCTCTACATGGTGCTGGACAGGCATTGGATAAGCCTGATGGTTTCCTTGGTGCTCACTGCGGTGGTTTCCGCCGCCTCCGTTCCGGCAGGGCTGATCGTCCTGTGCATGTCGATGGGCGCAGAGGGCATGGCGACCATGGCATCCGCCGCCCAGTGCAGGGTGTTCCTCGCGCCCGTGGCGTTCATTTCGTCGTCGGCCCCGGACAGGAAGGGCCTGCACATCTTCGCCCGTTCCCTGTTCGGGATACCGGAGGGGATCGACACCAGGGACATGGAGTCCGAGCGCAGCATCGTCAGGCATCAGATCCCCTGGAAGGACATGGCCGGGACCGTCGTGCTCGCCCTTCCCGTATCGATGCTCATATGGGTCGTGATCCTGATATCCCCCCACATAGGAGGGAGCGGCGTAGGGCACCTGTCCGCGCTGATATCCCTGATGCTCTATCCTGTGTTCGTAGCGCTCATCCCGTCGATCTACCGCTCTCTCAACGTCAGGGTCGGCACCAGATCCGGGGACGTTTCCCTCTACCAGGGCCTCACTGGCACGGCGATGAAGTTCTCCGTCGTGATGGCGCTGATGTTCCTCATCGTCCTCGTGTTCTCGGATTACGGCGAGGGGGAGCTGCTCAACATCATCCTGTGCATGGCCTTGTCTGCCGTCATGACGGTAGTGGCCTCGCTGTTCTATTACATCGGGCACGAGCCGGACGTCGTGGCCAAGGTCTCCGATGACTGGGCATCATGCAAGAAGGTATCGCTCTACTGCGAGCTGGGGACCGTCAGCCCTCCTTCGCTCCACGACGGCATTCCGGGAACTCCGTTCCGCCGCGACCGCGAGCGATGAGGCCCGGGCCCTCGCCTCCTCACATATACTTGTCGTTGAATGCCGCGTTCAGCTTTCCGGGGCCGTCGAGGCCCTGGATGATGGGCTTGAAGACTTCTCCGGACGACATGCCGGGGGTCTTGTTCAGCCCGATGATCTCGGGCTCGTGCCAGTTGGTGATGATGACCTGGTACCTCTGGACCCTGTCCTCCACGCTGATGCAGGGGACGTCGGCCTTCTTCAGGACGTCGAGGGCCACATCCGCCAGGATCTGGATGTCCTCGGGCGTTATCTCGTCGGGGACCCTGATGAAGAACGTGTGCTCCTCCGTGGTGCCGTTGAGCAGGTACGTGACCTCTGCCGGCTCCACGATCTCCCCGAACCTGGCCCCCTTGGCCTTGTCGTCTTCGAGGTCCTTGGCCAGCGAGAGCATGCGCCTCTTCCATACCTGGGGGATGTCGATGTATATCGCATCCTCTCCGAGAATCTTCCACATGGGAGCAGGCTAGCACCAGCCGTTTAATTATAATTTCTGACTGGCGCATATGCGCGCGCGTTAGGTTAAAATGCAGTCATGCTTACGGAGTGCAGAGGTACCATGCCCGAAGAATTCAAGGTCACGCCGTGGGAGGTCACGGGAGACATAGATTACGGCCTCCTCCAAGAGAAGTTCGGCACGACGCCGATAGACGATGCCCTCCTCGAGAGGCTCTCGGGATACGGCGAGCTCCATTATATGCTCAGGCGCGGGATCTTCTACTCCCACAGGGACCTGGTGCCCCTGCTGGACGGGTACGACAAGGGGAAGCGCTTCGCGCTCTACACCGGCAGGGGCCCGTCGGGGAGCACCCACTTGGGGCACATGATGCCCTGGATGTTCAACAAATGGGTCCAGGACACCTTCGGCGCCGAGATGCTGTTCCAGATGACCGACGACGAGAAGTTCCTGTTCAAGGACCTCTCTCTGGAAGAGACCGGGAGCATGGCCTACGAGAACGCCCTGGACTTCATCGCGCTGGGCTTCGATCCCGAGAAGACGCGCATCATAGTGAACACGAAGAACGTCGGCAAGCTGTATCCTGTGGCGCTCAAGGTGGCCAAGAAGGTCACGTTCTCCACCGCGAAAGCCGTGTTCGGGTTCGACAACTCCACCAACATCGGGTCGATATTCTTCACCACGATGCAGTCGGTGCCCGCTTTCCTCCCTTCGATAGATTCCGGCGAGAGCGTGCCCGTGCTGATCCCATGCGGGATCGACCAGGACCCCCACTTCAGGGTCACCAGGGACGTGGCCCCCGGGCTGGGCTATCCCAAGCCCTCGCTCATCTACTGCAAGATGTGCCCCGGGCTGTCCGGAGGGGACAAGATGTCCTCGTCCGACGTCAACGCCACGATATTCACCACGGACGCTCCCAAGGCCGTCAAGAAGAAGGTCGGAAGGGCGTTCACCGGAGGCTGCGTCTCCGTGGAGGAGCAGAGGGAGAAGGGCGGGAACCCCGAGGTCTGCTCCGTCTTCAAGTACAACTACTTCCTCTTCGAGCACGACGACGGGAAGATCAACGAGCTCGCAGACAGGTGCAGGAAAGGGGAGATACTCTGCGGGGAGTGCAAGATGTGCCTCACCGAGAGGATAAACGCGTTCCTGGAAGAGCATCAGGACAAGAGGGAGAAGGCCAAGGACGTCATAGCGGACATGGCCTACGACGGGTTCGAGTGGTGATCGCATGATCGGCAAGGACATTCTGGAAGGATTGAGCTACAACGAGAAGAGGCTCCTGATCGTCTTGGAGGGGGCCGACGGCCCCGTGACGGTCGGCAGCATGATCGCCGAGGGGGCGTTCTCCCTCGAGGTGGAGGCCATGGGCGCGGCATCATGGCTGGAGTCCAAGGGCCTGGCGAAGATCGCCGAGTCCACGGAGAAGTTCTTCGTGCTGGGGGATGCGTCCGTCGTCGAGGACGGCCTCCCCGAG
Organism: Segatella hominis; assembly: GCA_963637225.1. Lineage (GTDB taxonomy): Archaea > Thermoplasmatota > Thermoplasmata > Methanomassiliicoccales > Methanomethylophilaceae > Methanoprimaticola. The sequence continues at coordinate 10,517 of CAVHMZ010000128.1, read as the reverse complement.
AGGGCCGCCGTGAATCTCATCTCCGCGAACGGCGGGCGCATGGGCATGGACGAGCTGGCCGAGAAGATGTCCGGGGGAATGGACAAGGTCGCCGTCGGATGGCTCAAGAGGAAAGGGCTGGCAGACATCGTCAAGGACGGGGAGTCCAAGGCCCTCGTCCTGACGGAAAAAGGGAAAGCGCTGAAGGATTCCCGCATGCCCGACGAGGAGCTCCTGGCCAGGATGGCGCAGGCCCCTGTCCCGGAGGCCGAGGCGGACAAGGCCATCATCAAGGATCTGAAGGGACGCCAGGGCATGATCGCGGAGAAGACCGTCACCGAGCGCAGCGTGGAGCTGACGCCCCTCGGGAAGGAGGCCGCGGCTTCCGGAATAGAGCTGAAGCCCCAGATCACCGACGTCACCGACCGCATCATCCAGAGCGGGGAATGGCGCGGCGCGGAGTTCAGGAAGTACGACATCCAGACCTTCGCTCCTTCCGTGTACGCCGCCAAGAAGCATATGCTCTCCAGGCTGAGCTCCCAGGTCAGGAGGCTTTTCCTGGACATGGGGTTCGCGGAGATGTCCTCCGAGTACGTCCAGCCCGCGTTCTGGAACCTGGATGTCCTGTACACGCCTCAGGACCATCCCGCAAGGGACCTGCAGGACACGTTCTATCTGGAGAGGCCCGCATCCATCCATATAGACGACGAGGCCCTTGTCGAGACCATCCGGAACATCCACGAGAACGGAGGGGGCACAGGCTCCACCGGCTGGGGCGGGACATGGTCCAGGGAGAGGGCCGAGGCCGCTCTCCTGAGGACGCACAGCACCGTCAGCAGCATCAAGTACATCGCCGAGCACCCGGACGCGCCCCAGAAGGCGTTCTCCATCTCGAGGATCTTCAGGAAGGAGTCCATCGATTCCACCCACCTGCCCGAGTTCACGCAGATCGAAGGGATAATCATCGACGAGAACGCCAACTTCGACATGCTGATCTCGATCATCCGCGAGTTCTACTCCAAGATGGGGTTCGACCAGATCCGCATCAGGCCCGCTTACTTCCCGTACACCGAGCCCTCGCTGGAGCTGGAGGTGTTCTTCAACGGCAAGTGGATGGAGCTCGGAGGCGCGGGCATATTCAGGCCCGAGGTCGTGGCGCCCTTCGGCGTCAAGCACCCCGTCCTGGCATGGGGCTTCGGCTTCGAGAGGCTGGCCATGCTCAAGTGGAACATCGCCGATATCAGGGACCTGTACATCTCAGACATGGACACCCTGAAGACCAGCCAGGTCCTCCGAGGCGAGGACCCTCGCCTTCCTCATCAGGAGCCTGCCGGCGCGGTCGTCCCTGACCGCGCAGGCGGCCGACTCCATCAGCTTGGCGGCGGCCTCCCTCTCCCCGAGGGCGAGGTAGCAGTCTGCCTCCCATATCAGCTCCTCGTCGAGCCTGAACAGGCATCCGCTCTCCGTCATGCACCTCCTGGCCTTCCTGAGGAACACGACGGCCTCGGAATGCCTGCAGTTGGATGCCATGCACTTCCCCAGGGCGATCGCCGTATGGGCCGTGCTGTCGTAGCCGTCCAGCGCCTTCTCCAGGGCTCCGCCCTTGTCGCCTTCGGCCAGGAGGAGCTCGCATTCCAGCCATCTCCTCTCCTCTTCCTTCGCGCGGCGGACCGCCCTCCCGGCGCAATCCAGCTCCCCTGTCCTTATCGAGCACAGCGCCGCGGCCCAGGCCAGCGGGCTGTCGTCGGTCTCGGCGTCCAGGGCCTCCAGTATCCTGGCGGACTCCCTGGTGCACCTGTCGACCATCGTGTAAGGGTCGCACTGCGCCAGCTTCAGGGCTTCTTTCCTCCTGTTCCCGCGGTAGAGGTGGCAGAGCCTCTCCACAGGGCTGCCGTCCATGGCCGCGCAGATGTCCGCTGCCAGGGCATGCCATCTGGAGATCTCCAGCGCTCTCGCCCTTCCGAGGTACCTGCGGCGGATCTCCGGGCGGATGGCCACGAACCCCCTGACGTCTATCGGCACCAGGGGATGCCTGCGCCCGAGGGGGAGGGCCTCCACGGGCACGGGCTCGTTGATTACCATGAGGGCGCCCAGGATGTCCCTGTCCTCCGGAGGGAGGGCATCGAAGGACTCCGTCTTGCAGAAGTTGATGTTCGACGGCACGAGGGCATCCGCCGCCTCGGCCTCCGATACCCCCTTCCTCTCCAGGATCTCCCTGCACATCTCCTCTCCCGCCTCTGTCAGGACGTACACCTTCCTGGAGCACGAGCCGGAAGGGGCGAACCTGACCGTCGCCTTGCATCCTCTGATGATGCCGTTGCGCTCCAGCTTCCCCAGTATCATCGACACGTGGGACCTGGAGATGCCGAGGCATTCGCCGATGCCGCTCTGCGTCATCTCGTAAGGGATCGTGAACCTGGAGTTCAGGTTCACGCCCCTGTACTTGCTCAGGAACACTACGACCATCTCTGGTTGGCTCATCTTGCTGTCCATGGAAGGCTCTTGCAGTCGGGGTTTATAACGCGATTGTGCAGTTATCGAAAGGTAAAACTTAGTATCGGCCCTGTTTTCGACGTTCCTTCACGAAAACGATATCTGACGGGGCCCCTTTCGGAGGCTCATGTCAAGGCTCCTTGTCTGCAGCGAATGCGACCTTCCATCGTACAACATGAGGGCGTCCCTCAAGGCCATGGGCGGCTGGGAGGAGCTCGGGTCCGCGGGAGATGCATCGTTCTGCGCCAAGGGCGACGTCTGCATGATGTCGATCCCGGACATGCATATCCGCCACGACGATCTGGACAAAGAGGCCGAGGCCTTCGGGATCCGTGTGGACGAAGCTGTGGTGATGTCCAAGCATTCCGCCAAGAGCGGGAGGCCCGCCCTCACAGCCCATCCCATAGGGAACTACAAGGCGGCGGACTTCGGCGGAAAAGAGAAGACGCTGGTGAAGGCGGATCCGGCGCTGATGAGCGATGCTCTCAGGCTGATCGTCCAATACTGCGATGTCCCTGACACGCAGACCTGCTTCGAGGTCACGCATCACGGGCCGTGGCTGGAGAAGCCTACTTTCTATATCGAGATCGGGAGCGAGGAGACCCATTGGGGCGACAGGCATTCGGCGGACATCCTGGCGAAGGTCATCACGGAGATGTCGCCGAAGGATTATCCTGCTGTGGTGGGCATCGGAGGAGGCCATTACGCTCCCAGGTTCACGGAGCTGGTGATAGGTTCGAAGGTGAACATGGGGCATATGATCCCCAACTACCAGCTGGAAGGCTCCGACGACGAGGAGATCGCCCGGATGATAAAGGATGCCTGCGCCGCAACCGGGACGGACCAGGTGTACATCCACCGGAAGTCCATGAAGGGCGCCGAGGAGCGCAGGATAAAGGAGATCGCCCTCTCGCTGGGGACGGATGTCACAGCATCCAAGGACTTCGAGAAGCTGGAGCCTTGAAGCAAGGGAGCAGAAGCTGTCCGTTCGCTGCGATCGCATTCCGTCGTCGCGCATCCAGGCGATGACGTTGACGCATTCCACTCCGTCGTCAAAGCTCCTCGGCAGCGGGTCGGCCGTGATGATGGTCTTCCTGTAATGGTTCCTGACGGATGCGAGGGGCCTGACCTCCCTTTCCATGGTCTCCTGCGACGCCATGGTCCAGCAGACCTGGAAGTATTCCGTCTCTCCGCTTTTCGTTGCTATGAAGTCGATCTCCTTGCCGTCTATGTCTCCGACGTAGACGTTGTATCCCCTGCGGCGGAGCTCGAAGTACACTGCTGTTTCCAGGAGCTGCCCCGTGTCGGACGCTCTGTAGTCCAGCGCCGCATATCTCAGGCCGTTGTCGACGACGTAGTATTTCACAGGAGTGCTCATCAGGTCCTTCCCCCGTATGCTGTACGTCTCGACGCGGTAGACGAGGAACGCATCCTCCAGCAGCTGGAGATATGATTCGATCGTGTCGTTGGACAGCTTCGTCTTGGTGGCTATGCGGTTTACAGAGAGCCTCTTCCCGGTGCTCTCCAGGATGAAGGCGAGTGTCCTCTTCAGCCTGAACGACGAGATCGTCTTGCTCGAGCGGTCCATGACGTCCTTCAAGACGACCGTGCTGTATATCCCGTCCATCACGGATTGATAATCGTCATCGGAAGCGTCAGGGTCGGCCACAGGCAGCGAGCCGCGCAGCAGGAACGACTGGAACCTGGACTGCACATCGTCGGAACCGTACATGAGAATGTACTCGTTGAACGAGAACGGGGTCACATGGATCTCTTTCGTCTTCCCGCTCAGGTAAGTCGACAGCTCGTTGGACAGAAGGAACGCGTTGGAGCCTGTGATGAACACGTTGCAGAGGGGGCGGTCGATCATGAGGGAGTTGATGAACCTGTGCCATTCCACGATCTCGTTGACCTCGTCCAGGAACAGGAAGCTGGCAGAATCCTTTGGGATCTGGGGGTACACCAGTCCGATCATGCCTTCCTTGGTGAGATATGGATCCATAGAAGCAGACTGCATCTCCAGAAGGAGGGTGACGGAACCCGTATTCTCTGCCACGAAGTCCCTGAACTGCCTGAGGAGGGTGGTCTTCCCGGCCTTTCTGACGCCGGTGATGACCTTGACCGAGCCGAAGCTGTCCATGTTCTCCTCCAGCCTCTTCATGTACCTCTGACGGAAGATGATCTTATGGGACACAGGCCATGGATGAGATCGCCAATTTATAAAGTTTCCATTTTTTTCTAAACTCCAGCCAAATAACCTGAAAGTTTGGGATTTTTCCTAAACTTTTGTCCAGGGGCCGAGGCTGAGCCCATGCGATAAACAGAACGGCGCCCCCAGACAGCAGAGCCGTTCCGGACCCGGCTCAGTGGGAATCGACGAATGTTCCGTTGAACTTCTTGCCGAGGATGGCGTTCCTCAGCTCGTCCAGGTTCCTTCCGTCCACGATCATGATGTCGATCTTCTTCTCCGCCGCGATCTTCACTCCGAGGGGGTCGAACACGCTGGATTTGGATGCTCCGTGCTCCTTGTAGACGATCTCTCCGAGCCTTTCGATGGTCATCTCGGGGATCCTCACGGCATCCGGATTCTTCCTCGGGTCGTCGGTGTACACCGCATCGACGGAAGTCGCGTTCACCACCCTGACGGCATCCATCTCGGAGCCGACCATCATGGCGACGGCATCGGTGGTGTGCCCCGGCTCGGTCCCGCCCATGACGGCGATCTTCCCGGGCTCCGCCATGGCCGCCGTCTCGGCCGCCGTCTCCGGCACCTTCAGGGGCATGTCCCCGAGGGCCAGCCCCAGCAGCTGCGCGTTGAGCCTGGTTGCGCCGATGCCGAGGATGTCCAGCTGGTACGTGTCTCCTCCCAGCTCTCTTCCGGTCTCGGCGTAGTAGCGGGCAGTCTTCCCGCCTCCGCAAACGACCGCCAGGCGGACCTCCTTGGACGCCTCTTTGAGCATCTCGGCCAGTCTGGCTATGTATTCTGAGTCATTGCTTCCGGGGACCAGGATGGACCCTCCGATGGAGACGACAACGCTATCCGTGGAATCACGCACCAATATGTTTAAGAAACAAGCCAATTTACATAAAATCATTGGTGCAGTCTTATGGGAGAAACCAATTCAGAGGACAAAGCCAGATACGATTTCAAGAAGGATATGCAGGAGATCACCAACTACAGGGGCAGGGGCACCGAGCTCATCTCGGTCTACATCCCCGCCAACAAGCAGATCTCCGATGTCATGGCGTATCTGAGGAACGAGCAGTCACAGGCATCCAACATCAAGTCGAAGACGACGATGAAGAATGTCACGAGCGCCATCGATTCCATCGCGGCTCGACTAAAAACATACAAGTGCCCTCCGGAGAACGGAGTGGTGATCTTCTGCGGAGAGGTTCCCCGCGCGGGCGACCAGACCAAGATGGTCCAGTACGTCATCAACCCGCCGGAGCCCATCGGAGCGTTCCTCTACAGGTGCGACTCGACGTTCTTCACCGACCCTCTGCAGTCGATGCTCCTGGACAAGAAGTGCTACGGGCTGATCACGATCGACAGGTCCGAGGCCACGCTGGGCCTGCTCAGCGGGAGCAGGATCCAGGTGCTGAAGCACTTCGACTCGCTGGTTCCCAGCAAGCACCACCAGGGAGGACAGTCCTCCGTCCGTTTCGAGAGGCTGATCGAGATCGCGGCCCACGAGTTCTTCAAGAAGGTCGCGGACAACGCCACAGAGGTGTTCCTCGACAGGCCCGAGCTCCTGGGGATACTAGTGGGAGGCCCCGGCGCCACCAAGGACTTCTTCGTCAAGGAGGAGTACCTCCACCACGAGCTCAGGAAGAAGGTGTGCTCCCCTCTCGTCGACACAGGGTACACCGACGAGTCCGGGCTGAGGGAGCTGGTCGAGAACGCCAAGAATATCATCACCGATATGCAGCTCACCAAGGAGAAGGAGTACATGCAGCGCCTCTTCACCGAGATCAGGAAGGCCGACGGAGGCCTCTCCTGCTACGGGGAGGAGGAGGTCCGCCAGGCCACCGATATGGGAGCCGTGGACACCCTGCTGATCTCCGAGGCCCTCAGCAAGAAGAGGGTCACCGTCCAGTGCGCCTCCGGCCATGTCCACGAGATGACCGTGAAGGACGAGGACGAGCGCATCCCCTGCCCCGAATGCGGCGCCAACGCCACGGTGACCAGGTGCGAGGACCTGATCGACGATTTCTTCCTGAGAGCGGATGCGTTCAACACCCGCGTGCAGATCATATCCCCAGACTCAGAGGAGGGGGACATGCTCCTGAAAGCTTTCGGCGGAGTGGCCGCCCTTCTGAGATACAAGGTGAACTGATATGTCCATAATGGCAGAATTCGAGGAGCAGGTGCGCTCCAAGGTGTCCGAGGCCCTGAAAGGCATGGGCGCGGACATAGGCTTCGTGATCGAGCTCCCGTCGGTGGACACGGCCGACCTGGCCGTGCCCTGCTTCACCATGTCCAAGGCCCTAAGGAAGGCGCCTCAGGCAATCGCAGACGAGCTGGCCTCTTCGATAGCCGCAGACGGCCTGGTGGCTTCCGTTTCCTCATGCAACGGATATCTGAACTTCTGCATGGACGGGGCCGCACTCGTGAAAGGGGTGCTCGACGACATCATCGCCTCCGGCGGGAGCTTCGTCGCGGAGCCCACCGGCAGGAGGGTCAACGTGGAGCACACGTCCACCAACCCCACCGGGCCCATACACGTGGGGAGGGCCAGGAACCCGATCATCGGGGACACGCTGGCCAGGTGCCTGAAGAGGTGCGGCCACGACGTGACCACGGAATATTACGTCAACGACGTGGGGAAGCAGGTCGTCATCCTCACCTGGGGGGTCAACAACGTCACCGACGAGGAGGCCGAGGCGGAAGCCGAAGAGCACGCCAAGAGCGCCGGCCACGAGAAGGAGAGGGACAAGCCCGACCACAGGCTCGTCGCCAAGTACAGGATCGCCAACAGCAGGATGGAGTCCGAGCCTGCGGTGCAGGAGCAGATCTCCGACATGCTGAGGAGGTTCGAGGCAGGAGACCATGAGGTCATCGACACCGTCCGCAGGACCGCAGAGCTCATGCTCGGAGGGCTGAGGGAGACCCTGGCCAGCATCAACGTGGTGCTGGACAGGTACACCTGGGAGTCCGGCTTCATCGCCGACGGCTCTGCCAGGAACGTGGTGGAGAGGCTGAAGGCGTCGAAGTACGCCGGACAGACCGACGACGGCGCATGGTTCGTGGACCTGAAGGACTTCGGGATCCAGGGGAAGAACACCAAGTTCACCTTCACTCGCTCCGACGGCACCACGCTGTACACCACCCGCGACCTCGCCTACCACATAGACAAGTTCACTCGCTCCGACGAGGTCATCGACGTCCTCGGAGAGGACCAGAAGCTGGGGTCCAAGCAGCTCTGCTCCGCATTGGAGATCATGGGCTACGACAAGATGCCCGAGCCGCTGTTCTACTCCTTCGTGTCGCTCCCCGAAGGGAAGATGTCCACCAGGAAAGGGGTCGTGGTCTACCTGGACGACCTGGTCGACGAGGCCGTGGCGCACGCATACGACGAGATCAAGGTCAGGATGGAATCGAGGAAGGCCGAGATGTCCGAGGAGAAGATGATGGAGATTGCCCGCATAGTCGGGACAGGGGCGATAAGGTACAACATCGTCCGCGTCCAGCCCGAGAAGCAGTTCGTCTTCAAGTGGAGCGAGGCCCTGAACTTCGACGGGAACTCCGGCCCGTACCTCCAGTACGTCCACGCCAGGGCATGCAGCATGCTCAGGAAGGCAGGGGAGTTCGAGAGGGACACGGATCCGTCCAAGCTCACCGACGAGGCGGAGGTCAAGCTGGCCAAGAAGCTGGCCCGCTATGCGGAGGTTCTCAGGGAGGCAGGCGACGAGAAGAAGATCAACGTCCTGCCCGCCTACGGGCACGAGCTCGCGGTGGCCTTCAACCAGTTCTACGCGGCGGTGTCCGTCCTGGATGCCGGCCCCCGCAGGGACGCCAGGCTGACGCTGGTCGAGTGCACCCGCACCGTGCTGGCCGATGTGCTGGACTGCCTGGGGATGGGCGCTCCCGAGGAGATGTGAGCATGGAGGTCCGCCCTGTCAGGATCAAGGACATCGAGGCCGTCCGCGAGCTGGAGCTCTCCTGCATCAGGGAGTATTTCGCGGCCACGCTGGAGAACAAGTGGGAGGACCTTCCGCAGGAGTGGAAGGACAACCTCGGGGCCAGCAGTCCCGGCCACTTCCAGACGTACCTGAAGAGCGGGCTGAGCCTGGTGGCGGAGGAGGACGGCGAGATCGTCGGATTCATCTTCGCCCAGATGCTCCATCACATCGCGGACGAGGACAACCTGCTCTGGATCGAGAACATGGGAGTCCACAGGTACTTCCGCCGCCAGATGGTCGGCTATAAGCTCCTGAGGGAGTGCGTCAGGCTCGGAAGGGAGCAGGGCGCAGGCGTTGCGCACGCGATGATACAGCCGGACAACGCCCCTTCCATACTCCTGTACAAGAAGCTGGGGTTCTTCATGGACAGGCGCGAGGTCGCGCTGCTGGACCTGAACGATCCCAAGCTCAAGCTCTGAAACATCTCCGCCGGGGGCTTTCCCCGGCACACATCATGCTTCTTCCGAGGATTCTGATTCCCTTTCCCTTATGGCCTTCACAAGGATGAGCGCCAGGGCGCACGAGGCCAGCACGAACGCCCCTCCTGTGAACCCTATCCCTTCTACCGATCCGGCATCGGTGACTATGCCCCCGACTATGGATCCCATGGCGATCCCCACGTTGAAGATCCCGGAGTAGAGGGACATGGCTATGGGCACCGCATCCTGGGGAGACGCCTTGATGATCTCGTTCTGGCTCGCCACGCAGAAGGCTATGCCGCACATGCCCCATGCAGCGCAGACGGCAGCTGTCAGAACGGCCGAAGAGCATGCGGGGTCCAGGAGCAGGAGGCACAGCCCCGCCCCGGCCATCACGGTCAGGAGGAATCCGAACCTGGTACGGTCGTAGAGCTTCGTGAACAGCATGCTGCCCACGATTCCGGCAAGGCCGAAGACCGTCAGCATCATGGTGACGAGCCCCTCGGACATCTCTCCTGCCTGCTTCAGGAAGGGCTCGATGTAGCTGTATCCAGTATAATATCCCGTGACGTAGACTGCGAGGACGATGTACATGCAGACCAGCACCTTGTTGCGGTAGATGTCCGGGAGCCTCCCGAGGGTGAAAGTTCTGGGGTTCTCCACCCGGGGGAAGACGACGGCCAGCAGGGCAAGGGCTGCGAATGACGCTATGGCGATGGCCACGAAGGTCATCCTCCATCCCAATGCGAGGCCGATGATCCTTCCCAGAGGGAGCCCGATGATTATTGCGATGGATGTCCCGGTCGCGACTGCGCTGAGGGCGAGCTTCTGCTTCCCCTGCGGGACCACCCTCACAGCAAGGGCCGCGGCGATAGACCAGAACACCGCATGGGCGACAGCGACTCCCAGACGCGACGCTACCAGTATGCCGTAGCTGGCGGAGATCCCGGAGAGCACCTGGAATGCGGTGAACAGGGCGACGCACATCAGGAGCATCCTGCGGTACTCCATCTTCCTCAGCAGGAGCATCATCGGGAGCGACAGGATCGCGACTGCCCATGCGTAGATGGATATGACCAGGCCGATCTTGGACTCGGGCATTCCGAAGTCCGCTGCCATGTCGGAGAGGAGCCCTATGGGCATGAACTCAGACATATTGAAGATGAACACGCAGATTGTTATTCCCGCCAGGGGGAGCCATTGCCTTGCAGCCACTTAATCGCCGGAGCCTGCTCTTCCGAGGTATGAGATAAACGTTTCGGGTCATCGGCAGGATGGTTCTCGATACGGCTGTCCGAGCATGGCAGTCCCGTCGGGGCCGTTGTCGATGACCTCGATCCTCCCCTTGGGGACCTTCGCCCAGAACGCCAGACCGACGAGCACGACCTCTCCGGGCATGCCGAGATAGTACCTCTTCTTGTGGATCTGCCTGATGGCATC
>CAVHMZ010000127.1:0-10230 GCA_963637225.1 Segatella hominis | reverse complement strand
CGTCCCAGGCGGTCGTGAAATGGACCGACAGCAGGGGCGGGCAGAGCGGCGTCTACTCTGCGATCCTCTATGCCGATGGCAAGGTCTATGCCAAGTTCGGAACAGGCTCCGGGATGGGCTCAGGAGACACTTCTGCCCTCAAGTGCTATACCGTGGACGGGCAAGAGGTCTGGTCCTTCGAATTCCCCGGGATACAGTATTATGAGCTGATGACCCCAGTGATCGTCGGAGACTACATCTACACGACGTCTGGAAAAGGGTACATCTTCAAGGTCCCTCTCTCCGGGCCCGGAGAAGACGGATCGCTGGTGACGACCTTCGACGGGAAGCCTTACAGCAGCGCCGATGTCGAAGCGGGCGTCGGGGCGATACCTTACGATACCGGCGCACAGCTTGTCGGAACAATGTTCTCCGTGGGTTCGGGGAGCCTCGTTTACTCGTCCGGGGCCATCTATTCGGCCTGCTCCAACGGGATGGTGTACTGCTTCGACCTCGACCTCAACATGATATGGTCCAGCCAGATGGGCGGATGCAGCTATTACATATCTCCGACCGTCGTCGATGGCTATGTCTTCGCAGGCGCGCTGAACGGGTACGTATATGCGATGGACAAATCTACTGGGGCGATCCTCGATTCCGAAGAGGTCTACTCCACAGAGATACATGGGAAGAAGTACGGCGGCGTCGGAGCGCCCGCAGTCATCAAGAAGGATGGCAAGTATGAGCTGTTCTTCACGATCAGCGACGGAAGGGGGATGAGCTCCAAGGTGGGAGGCATTGCGCATTACACCTTCGACGGCTCCAAGTTGACCAAGTCCCTGATGCAGATAGATATCGGCCTCGCATCCAACTATGTCGCTCCCGTTGTGACGGATAAGTTCACAGGCGTTGTGTTCACGACCACCGACGGGCTGTATTCCATGTCGGTGGACGGCAGGCCCACTCTGATAAACACCGACATAGCGGCCGTCAAAGCTCCGCTGACAGTCGTCAACGGGGATTCGATCTACGTTGCGAGCTATACTGCCAACAGGTACCTCTATGTCGTCGACATGGAAGGCAACATCACCAACTGGATGCCCTCTCCGCTCAACAACTACAACATGAGCCCCATCACCGTGATCGGCAGCTGGATGTTCGTAGGGAACGACTCGGGGATGGCCGCCGTGCAGGGAACGATGGATGTCTACGTCCCGCCTGTCAAGGAAGAGTCCAACCCCTGGAAGGCGCCGCTGATCCTGATAGCCGCGATAGCGGTGATCCTGGTCGCGTACTATGCGGTCGCCAGGTTCGCGCTCAAGATCCAGAAGCCATTCGAGGCCATCGGAGACCGCATCAGGGGCTATCTGGGCAGCGATTCGCTCACGTACAACACTAAGAGCAGGCACAGGCTCAAGATCGTGCTCCTGCTCGGAATCATTGGCATCGTGCTGATGTTCATGCTGTGCATCTGCGTCGGGCCGACATCGGTCCTCTCGCCCGGAGACGCGCTGTCCTCGCTGTGGTCCGCCATATCCAAGGGCGGAGAGAACCTGCAGGGCGACGAGGTCATCGTCTACAGCTCCAGGGTGCCCAGGGCCATGGCCGCGCTGGCGGTCGGTATCGGCCTGTCCATCGCAGGGTCGATGTACCAGGCCATCATCAGGAATCCCCTGGTCGATCCGTACATCATGGGAGTTTCCGCGGGAGCCGGGACCGCCGCCGTGGCGGTCATCGCCATGAACTTCACGTTCTTCGGCCTGTTCGCCTCCCACTCCATCTACCTGACCGCCATCGCCGCCATCATCGGAGGCATCGTGGCCTTCATCGCCACCATGATCATCGCAGAGAAGTCAGGAGGCTCCTCCACAAACTACGTCCTTGCCGGAGTGGTGGTGGGATTGGCGTTCTCCGCCGCGCAGACGCTGATGATGTCCATGGCGGGCAACCAGGTGGCCAACGCGCTCACTTGGCTGTTCGGGTCCTTCTCCAACATATCCTGGAACCAGGTGTGGTTGGTGGTCATCCCCGCGCTGTTCCTGTCGTTCATCCCGCTGATATGGGCCAAGGAGTTCAACCTGGTCCTGCTGGGAGAGGATCAGGCGAAGCAGATGGGGCTCGATGTCCGCAGGTTCAACAGGGTCATGCTGATCATGGCATCCGTGCTGACCGCCATATGCGTCGCGTTCGTCGGAATCATCGGGTTCGTCGGGCTGGTCATACCTCACCTGTGCCGTATGATCCTCGGAGGGGACCACCGTCTGGTGCTCCCCGCGTCGATCGTCCTCGGTGCGATACTGATGATGGGCGCGGACTTCGCCGCCAAGATGATCATCCCCGGCATAGAGCTGCCTGTGGGGGCCATCACGACGGTGATCGGAGTGCCTGTGTTCGCTTATCTCCTTATCAGGAAGGGGAGGATGTACGATGGATGAAGCACCGCTTCTCGAGGTCAGGGACCTGCAGAAGGTCTACGACGACGGATACCACGCGGTCCGCGGGGTGTCCTACACGCTGAAGCCCGGGCAGCTGGTCGGGCTCATCGGTCCGAACGGCTGCGGGAAGTCGACCATGATGAAGTGCATCAACAGGATGCACGACGCCACGTCCGGGGACATCCTGGTGGACGGAGAGTCCATCCTCGGCAAGAAGCCCGCGGAGGTCGCCAAGATCGTCGCCACGGTCCCGGCCGAGCTGAAGAACAGCTTCGGCCTGACCGTGTACGAGACGGTCATGCTCGGCAGGTACCCCTACATGAAGAACATGTGGTGGGAGCCCGTCGAGGAAGAGGAGCTCATCATGGAGAACCTCGCCAAGTTCGGCGTGGCGCATCTGAAGGACAGGCAGATCAACATGCTGTCTTCCGGAGAGCTGCAGAGGGTGCTGATCGCCAAGGCGTACGTCCAGAACCCCAGGCTGATGCTCGTCGACGAGCCGACGTCCCACTTGGACATGAAGTACAAGCTGGATGTGATGGAGTACCTCACGGCGATGGTCCGCCAGGACATGACCATCCTGGTCGCGGAGCACGACATCTCGCTGATGGCCCGCTACTGCGACACCTGCATCATCATGAGGAAAGGGGAGATCCTCGGGATAGGAGACCCGAAGAAGGTCATCACGCCCGAGCTGATCGAGGACGTCTACGGCGTCAGCGCCTCCGTCGGATTCGACGACGAGGGCGAGCTGTTCGTCCTGCCGAAGAGGATCAAGAGGGACGGCACCGAGATTTAAAACCAGAAAGCGCATGGGCGCGCCATGACCAGATGCATCCGCGTCCCCAAGAAGGATGGCGAGCCCGTGCGTTCAAAACTGTTCTCCGAGGGCCTCCTCGACCTTTCGGCGAGGATACGTTCCGACGGGGACAGCCTTCTCCTTCCCATTCTGTGCGATTCTTTCGGGGCTACGAGGCCGTCGACGCGGAGATGCAGGTCCAGGAGCATCGCCCTACGGACTACCGCGAGGTCGCCGATGTTCCCGAAGAGCTGAGGGAGCATCTCCCCTCATCTTTCGACGTGGTCGGAGAGGTGGCGATGATAAAGCTGCCCGACGAGCTGATCCAATACGGGCCTCAGATAGGGGAGGCGCTTCTGAGCGTCAACACCAACCTGAAGTCGGTCTTCATGGACCGGGGCGTCAAGGGGGAGTTCAGGATAAGGGACCTGGCCCACCTTGCCGGAGATGACAGCTCCGAGACCGTCCACAGGGAGTTCGGAGTCCGTCTGTGGACAGACCCTTCCAAGGTGTACTTCAACCCCCGTCTGAGCAGCGAGAGGTCCCGCATTGCCGGGCTCGTGAAGGACGGGGAGACAATTATAGACATGTTCGGAGGGGTGGCGCCTTTCGGGACGGTCATCGGGAAGCTGGCATCTCCCAAGGAGATCTACTCCATAGATCTCAATCCGGAGGCGGAGCGTTTTGCCAGGATGAACGCCGAGCGGAACGGAGTGGCGTGCCTCCATCCTCGGACAGGAGACTCGTCCAAGGTCATAGAAGGGTTGCCGATGGCGGACCGCATCATAATGAATCTGCCTCAGATCGCGGACAGGTTCCTGCCTTGCGCGCTGGATCATCTGAACCACGGGGGCACAGTCCATATGTACAAGATCATCGAGCGCGCCGACTTCCCCGCATTGGCGGAGGCGATGATTACCGATGCGAAGGGCAAGGGGCATGCCATCGAGGTTTCGAGCTTCGAGCTGAAGACATATTCCCCTACCATGAGCATCTACTCGCTAGACATACTCAAAGAGCGACGGCATCTGTCCGGATGCTGTTTTCGAGCGGAATGCGGGCAGGCCGGCTTCTTCCTCCGCGTCGATGCGTTATGGTGCTGGCATCTTGTAAGCGCTCTTTCTCAGTTCCTTTCTGTTCGGTCGCGAACGGTGATGTCCGATATCCAGCATATAAGATGATGTGCACAAAGCGGATTTCGGTCAGAAACGGACTATTCGGATTCGAAATATGACTACGAACGGCCTTTCGGCGCACGTGGCGAAAGCACCGGCGACAATCTTGATATACGGAAGACCATAGGATGCATCATGACATATATAGTCCGCATCACGAGGGGGAAGTCGCAATACTTCTACGAGTGCAACAGCGTCCGTGTGAAGGGCAAGCGCAACCCTGTATCCGAGAGGATCTACATCGGCAAGCTGGACCTCGAGACGAGAGAGTTCAAGCCGAAGAGCTATCGGGTCCGCGGCGAAGCGGACTTGGACGCTTCTGTATTCAAGAACAGGGCTTTGCCGGAGGTTCCCCGTTGCCATCTGACGATGGGCAGGATCGAGGGCTGAGGCTCGGGTTCAGGAAAGGAAGAGGTCTTTCCTGCCTTCGAGGAAGTCTGTCAGGTTCAGGTGGATGATCCCGTCCCTGGACATATCGATCGGGTCCATGGAGATCACGTACTTCGGTGAATGGTCTTTCACTGAACTGAATGCTCCGAATTCCCTTTTCAGGGTGGCATCGTCCACCATCATGTACGCGACCTGGATGAAGCATTTGCGCCCCTCCCTCACGGCGACGAAATCGATCTCGCCGTTGTACTTTTTGCCGACGTACACTCCGTATCCTCTGCCCAGGAGCTCTAGGTAAACCAGGTTCTCGAGGAAGAACCCGTTCTGGATGTCGACGGTGTTGGTCATGATGTATCTGAAACCGTTGTCCAGGGCGTAGTTCTTGGGCTTGGAGGACATCACAGACTTCCCGTTGATGTCGTAGATGCTGACCCTTTTCAGGAGATATGCTTCCTCCATCAGATTGAGGTAGTTGTGCACAGACTGTATAGAGACATCGAACCCTTCGGTTTTCTTGAGATGCTCCGAGATGGTCTTGGCCGAGAAATCGTTGCCGCAGTTCGCCAGAACGTATGCTGCGACCCTCCTGAACTTCTCCATATCCAGGTCCAGGTGGCGCCAATGGATGTCCTTCTCAAGGATGGATCTGTACAGATCCTCCAAGAATCTTTGTGCCAGGGCTTCATCACCGAGATGGAATCTCTGCGGGTAGCCTCCGAGCTTTATGTAATTCGATAGGAATCCGTCTGGAACGGATCCTGTGTTGGCGATGACATACTCTTTGGCTTCCGAGTATGAGAAAGGCAGGATGTCGAATTGGATGGTTCTCCCTGTAAGTAGCGTAGCCAATTCCCCGGAGAGCATCTTGCTGTTGCTTCCAGTAACGAATATGGAGCACATCCCTGTAGATTTCAGCGACGCAAGGACGCGCGGAAAATCTTCCACGTTCTGGACCTCGTCGAAGAACAGATAGTATCTGCCTTCTGTCATCAGGTCGACGACATGGTCGTTCAATGCTACGGCTGTTCTGAGTCCATTGTACTTCATATCCTCGAAGTTGATGAAGATCTTGTGATCCTTGTCAGCATCGATTTCATCAGCAATCATCGACAGGATGACAGATTTGCCTGAGCGCCTGGGCCCCATCAGGACTTTGATGATGTCCACATCGTAGGTCGGACGTATCATCTTCAGGAATCTTTCACGGGGAATCAGCTTTTCCGTCATCAGCAACAGTATATGTTGCTGGTAGATATACTTTGATAAAACAGAAAAAATTCTGAATTTATCAAAGTAATAGTCTCACTGCACAACAGATCAGAAGCCGGAAGCAGAAGAATGCAGGGGCATGCCGCCCCTGCTTGGATGCCATGGAGATGCAGTCGGTCGGAATCACTGCTTCTTGAGCGGGTCCAGCGTGATCCCGGTCTGCCCCTGGTAGTTCCCGCTGCGCTGGGAGTAGTCCTTGACCGTTTCGGAGTTAAGGGTCTCGAAGACCATCTGGCAGAACCTCTCGCCTACCGGGATCTCCACAGGGTCGTCGGTGGCGTTGTATGCTCCGAGCGTCAGGGTCCCTTCGAATCCTGCATCGATCTTCCCGAAGGCTCCGATGATGCCTTTCCTTATCCAGGTGGTCCTCAGCCAGAGCTGGGCGCAGATGTCGGATGCCATGCGGACCCTCTCCACGGTGGACACGTAGAACATGGTCCTCGGAGGGATCGCGACGATGCCCTCCTTCTTGAAGTCGGGGTCTCCGCGGACGGATATCTCTGCGATGCGGAGGTCGTAGCCGTTGGGCGTGAGGCCCCTCTCGCTGTAGTCGCTAATCCCGATGTAGCCTGTCATCATGCTCTCGACTATGTCCCTGTCAGATAGGATTCCCATGGCCTCTGGATGGGCGCATGTATATTTTATCCGTGCGGGATTCGGAGGGCATGAAAGTCCCGCGCCCGATCAGAACAGGGGATTCGCTCGGAGTCACGGCGCCGTCCTTCGGCGTAGACGACCCGCTCGATGCCAAGCGCTTCGCGTCCGCCCGCTCCAAGCTGGAGTCCCGCGGCTACCGCATCATCGAGACTCCCGACGTCTACACCTGCGATGAGACCGGGCGCAGCGCGCCGGCGCAGCAGAGGGCGGACGAGCTGACGTCCCTGATCGAGGATCCCGGCGTGTCCTGCATCTTCTCGGCCAAAGGCGGCGACTACCAGTTCGAGCTGCTCCCCCTGATGGACTGGGATTCCTATGAGGGGGATCCGAAATGGTTCCAGGGCTATTCGGACAACACCACCCTGGCCTTTGTCATGACCGCGGAGCACGATGTCGCCTCGGTGTACTGCGGGAACTTCGGGGACTTCGGCATGGAGGATTGGCACAGGTCGGTCTCCGAGAACCTGGAGTTCCTGGAGGGGAAGAGGTCCTCGCAGAGCTCGTTCCCGTTCCATGCCAGGGACTTCGTGGACAAGGTCACAGGGCTGGAGTCGTTCGGGGACGACGAGCCTACTGTATGGGGGTCTTCCTGCGGAGACGCGTCGTTCAAGGGAAGGCTAATAGGAGGGTGCATGGACGTGCTGGAATGGTTCCATCGCAAGGGCGCTGCAGATCCTACGGGGTTCGTAGACCGTTACGGAGGCGAGGGGATTGTATGGTACATGGAGACCTACGACATGGACGCCGGCAGGATATCGGCCATGCTGAGGTCCATGGAATCGGACGGATGGTTCAGGGACTGCACCGGATTCGTGTTCGGCAGGCCCTTGTCCTACAGCGGCGGGAAGGGGTACAGGGACCTGGTGGAGTCGGAGCTCGCCCATCTCGAAGTGCCTGTCATCACCGATGCCGATGTGGGCCACAAAGCCCCCAGGATGACGTTCGTGAACGGCGCCATGGCGCAGTTCGACGTCTGCGGCGGGAGATGCGATCTGACGTACAGCGGGCTGCATTGACCGAGGCCGCATCGACGCCATGATCGGGATGCCGCCGGCAAGGTGTCCCAGATATCGGAATTCGGGGAAGTAAGTGGTGCAAGGGACGAGATTTGAACTCGCGGACCACTAAGGACAAGGCCCTCAACCTTGCGTCGTTGGCCATGCTTGACTACCCTTGCAGTAAGCCATGCAATAAAGATGTTATTTATAAAGATTTGGTTTAACAGAATAAGACCTTAACATCATCCCAGATGTCCCGGCAATGAAGAAGGAGGACAGGGCCGGAGCCCCGTCCGGATCACTGCTTCCAGTAGTCCCTTCCGGCGCGCCCCATGGCAAGGACGTTCTCGTCAGGGCTGGAGATGGGCGTCTCGCACCCGGGCGCGAGGATGAACCCGCCGTCCTGCCCGGCGGCGTCGATGAGCCTGTAGGACTCCTTGGCGATCATCTCGGGCGTGCCGCTCATGAGCAGGGACACGGGGTCCAGGTTGCCCATCAGCGCCAGGTCCTTCCCCGCGGCCTCTTTCGCCTTCGCGATGTCCACGGCGTGGTCGAAGCTCAGGCAGTCGGCCCCGGTGGCCTTCACGTGCCTGATCGTCCCGAGGGTGTTCCCGCAGATGTGCACGAAGGTGGGAGCATCGCTCATCGCTCTGACATCATCGATGACCTTCTTTAGATGGGCCTCGGAGAACTCCACGAACATGTCCGGGGAGATCAGGTCTCCCGAGGAAGTGGGATCCGCCATCCACATGACTGTGGCGCCGGCATCGATCATGCGCCTCTGCATACCCGAGACCAGATCCGTGACCTTCGCTATCAGCTTCTTGACCATGTCCGGGTCGAACATGGTGGCGAACATCATGTTCTCGGTGCCCATGCAGTATCCCGCAGTGGTGATCGGCCCCCAGGACAGCCCGCAGATGTGCAGGTCCTCGGGGAGGATCCTTGCCGTCTCCTCGAGGGCCTCCACCATGACCTTGGTGAACTTGGGGCAGGCGGATGCCTCGTAAGGGTCGAAGACCGCCAAATCGTCGATGTCCTCGGCATTCTCCACAAGATGCCCGGGGATCATGCCGTAGTCGTCCTCGGGGTACCTGACCTCCATGCCGAGGTCGGTGAAGGGCACCTGGGAGTCCAGTATGGGCTTGACGAAGTCGGACTCGGTCTTCAACGCGTAGTCGACGGCGACCTTCGCAGACACATGCGGGTCCCACCTGGCCTCGTCCACCTTGTACCCGGCGCTCCTGGCCGCGGTGACGAGGGCGAAGTTGTTGACGGGGATCCTGTCAGTGCTTTCGAATCTCAATGCTGCATCAACGCAGGCTCTGTGTCCGGCATCCTTCATCAGAACACTTCCAATATGGGAAGGCCATCAGATTTTCATTAGAATAAGGTTCGCACGCTCAGAGGCGGGATGCCACGATGTCGGTGAACTCGTGCGCCGTGAGGGTCCCGCCGAGGTCGGGGGTCACGTCGCCGGCCAGATAGGACTGGCATATGGCCGACACTATCCCGTCAGCCTCCTTGGACATGCCCATGCTCCTTATGGCCATGGAAGCGGCCATGATAGCCGAAGTGGGGTTCAGGCCGTCCTTGGAGACTCCGTTGAACGTGCTCATCTTCCCCGGTATCGCCAGGACGGCGGAATCGCCGACGTACCCTATCGGGAACAGGTGGTTCCCGCCGCAGAGCCCCGCCATGATCCCGGCGGCGACGTTCTGGTACAGGTCCGCGCAGACGACGTACTCGTACCTGGAGGGATCCCTGACGACGTGGGACGCCCACTCCTGGATGTTGCTGTGGGACAGCTCGTATCCCTGGGACCCGAAGACGGTGTCGAAGGTCTCGATGAACATGCTGCTGGAATCCGGGAAAAGGTCCTCGCGCGTGACGCACTCCACCTTCCTGCACCCGCTGCGCTCCAGCGAGGACAGCGCGCGGGCCATCATGCGGACGTACCCGGAGGAGCTGACGAACTTGCTGAGGGTCATCCCCTCCATGTCGCGCACCTCCGAGACATCGAAGGCCCTGGACGTGTTGCACGCCCAGATGGTCGTGGAGACATTCGGCCCCCGCTCCTCCCTGTGAAGGGAAACGAAGGGCCTGACGACGGCGTACAGATCCAGGCTCTTCCTGAGGGAGTCCAGGATGTCCACCTGCTTCCCCATGCCGTCCCTGTACGTGTTCAAAGGGCCGCAGACGGTGCTGCCGCATTCCTCCATGAGCTCCACGGTCTCGGGAGGCAGGTACTCGCCCGTGCGCTCGTAGGCCTCGAAGCCTATATCGCCGCGGACGATCTCCGCCTGGCCGGCCGCGACCGACACGATCTGCTCGGCGCAGTCGATGAGGGTCGGGCCGAAGCCGTCGCCGGGGAGCAGCAGCACCTTCTGCATTCAGAGCAGCCTCTCGGCAAGGCCCGCGTAGATCAGGGGGAGGGAGATGGTGGCGTCGCCCTCGACGGTCATCTTCTTGGCGTCCTCCTTCACCTTGCCCCAGGAGACGGCCTCTCTGATGCGCGCTCCGGACAG
>CAVHMZ010000126.1:0-11696 GCA_963637225.1 Segatella hominis | reverse complement strand
CTCTCTGGAGTGGGCCTGGTGGCGGACCTCGATGCGCTCGGAGTTCCCGATGAACATGACCGTGTGGTCGCCGACGATGTCCCCTCCGCGGACGGCATGGATGCAGATCTCGTCTCCGCGGGGGCAGACTCCCTCGCGCCCGTAGATGATCTTCTTCCCGCCCATCTCCTTGCTGATGATCTCCGCAGCGGTGACGGCGGTCCCGCTGGGAGCGTCCTTCTTCTGGTTGTGGTGGGCCTCGATGATCTCCACGTCGTAGGCGCTGCCCAGGTAGTCGGCGGCCTGCTTGATGAGCTTGAAGAACACTCCGACTCCGATGGAGTAGTTGGACGAGATCACGGCGGCCACTTTGTTCCTGACAACGGCCTCGGTGATGTTGGTTTTCTGCTCGGAGGTGAGTCCGGTGGTCCCGATGATCAGGTTGACCCCGGCATCGGCGGCGGCCGGGGCGTTGACCGCTGTGGCGGCCGCGATGGTGAAGTCGATGAGCACATCGGTCTTGGACTCCTTCAGCACCTTGGCCAGGTCCTCGGAGTCGGACACGGGGACGTTGAGCGTTCCCGCGCCGATGGCCTCTCCGATGTCCTTGCCGATGTTGACGAGGTCGAACGCGGCGGAGATCTCCATGCCCTCGGTGGCAAGGACGCGGCGGATGATGAGCGACCCCATCCTCCCGCAGGCTCCCAGGACTGCGACCCTCGTGGTCATGCGGATGCCTCCGCTGTCTTCATTCCGATGGATGCGGTTGTCTGTTCCATGAGGTGCGGATTGCTGGCGATGTATAATAGGTGTTCTGGAGGGGCTCCTTCGCAGCGTGAACCTGACGTTGTTCTGCCCCATCGCCCTGGAGTAGTCCATGGATGCGCACATGCGCTTGGCTATCGGGATCCCTATCCCTTCCCCGTCGAAGGCCATCGGGTTGAACATGGGGCCGTCGTCGCGGATCGTCACCGAAGGCTCATCCCCTCCGCGGGCCACTATGTCCATGGTCCTCCGGGCATTCCCGCGGACGGCATGCTGGGAAATGTTCATCGCCAGCTCCTCGCAGCACAGCCTTGCCCTCTCGCACTTGTCGTCGGGCACTCCCTGCTCCTTCAGGAAGGCGCACACCTCGTCGAGGGAGCCGTCCAGGTCGGACAGGTCCCCCTTCACCGAGACGGCCATGGCGGGGACCTCCGGCATCCTGCCCAGGAGGAACCCGTAGAGCGAGCTGTCGCGCCTGCGCATGGCGAAGGATGCGGCCGCGATCCCCGCGAGCACGGCGACCTCTCCTATCCAGAACGACGCCCACAGCAGGTCCGTGTCCACGCGGACCAGGACGGCCGCGAACGCCATCACCGCCAGCGGCTGGACCACGGACACGACGATCGCCAGCCTCTTGTGGCCGAGCACCTGGAAGAGCACCATGAGGGCGTAGTTGACGCCGTACATGAGCGCGCACGGGGCGAACAGCCTCAGCGCCCTGGAGCAGTAATCTGTCAGCGCGGGGTCGGTTATCCCGAACACGCTGCAGAACGTCCCGGGGAACGCGACGACCAGCAGGACGAGGATCGCCAGAGATGTCAGCAGGACCTTGGCGACCATCCTGGTGAGGAACGATATCCCCTCCACGTCCCCGGAGCCGTACAGCGTCCCGCCGATGGGCTGGATCGTCTGGCAGGTCCCTCCGATGACCATGGTCGCCAGCATCAGGACGTTCATGGCCACCGCCATGGCCGCGACCCCTATGGTGCCGATCCACTCGATGGTGAGGCTGTTCATGAACAGCATCTTGGCGACCATCATCAGGGATGCGAGGGCTATCGGCGCCCCCAGGACGAGCATCTTCGGCGCCAGGGCCATCCCTCCGCGCTCCGGGCGGAACATGGTGGATGCGCGGTTCCTCGCGAAATGCCTCAGCAGGATGCAGATCCCGATGATGTATCCGATCACGACCGAGAGCGAAGCTCCCGCGAGCCCCATGCCGCTCTCGACGAAGGCGACGCACAGCACAGGGGCGACGACGTTGGCCGTCGCCAGGGATATGGTCGCGGTCCTCGGGGAGCCGTCCACGCGGACGAACATGGCCAGTCCGGGCAGGAACAGGTATGCGAAGGAGCCGATCAGCGCTATGCGGGCGTAATCTTCCACCAGCGGCTCCAGGCTCTCGTCGGAGCACAGCAGCCCCGCCGCCGATCCCGGGGCGATCAGGCCGACCGCCGCCAAGACGATCGCGAACGCCGCCGTGAAGGCCATGGATACGGCGAACACCTTCCCTGTGCTGCCGTTGTCCCCTTTCCCCACGAGCACGGCGCAGAGCGTGGCCCCTCCCACGCAGACCAGGGCTGTCAGGGCGTTGTACAGCTGGATGAGGGGCGACACCAGGTTAACCGATGACAGCTCTGCGCTGCCCATCAGGTTCCCCACGATGATCCCGTTCACTATGACCCCGAGCGAAGTGGCCATCACCGCCAGTATGGTGGATGCGGCGAAGGTCCTGAACGCGCGGTTCACTAGGTACGGGGAGCGGCTCATCTGCGGTCCACCACCGGGGTGACCTTCAGGCTCGTGGCGTTGACTATGAACCCTCCGCTCCCGACGCAGTCCACCTCGAAGAGCATCAGCCCATGGGGCACGGTCTTGGAGAAGGAATCGTACTCCGCGGCCAGGGCCTTCAAGGCGGCGTCCCTGGTCACGGACGGGTCGTCCACGAGCAGGGTCATCCTGTCAGTCAGGCCCTCCGGCGAGTCCAGGACGACCTGCAGGTTGCCGCAGTATCCGAGGGAGTCTGTCAGGATCTTGGAGATCCTCCTGAAGTTGAAGAAGGTCCCGCCGATGCGCATGACGTCGCCGTACCTTCCGAGGAGCCTGAATCTCGGCTCCCTCCTCCCGCAGGGGCAGTCTCCCTCGATCCACTCTCCCATGTCCCCGATCTCGTACCTTGACGTCCTCCCGTTCTCCCTCAGGTACCCTGTGAAGATCAGCCTTCCAGGCTCTCCGGGGCCGACGGGCTCGTCGGAGCCCACCTTCAGGATCTCCAGCTCCTGTATCTCGGCGTTCAGGTGGAACTCGTTTCTGCCGCACCAGCGGCAGCAGTACCCCATGGTGCCTGTCTCGTTGGCGCCGTAGAGCATCGATTGTATCTCTTCTATGCCGAACTCGTCCTTCAGCCACTGGACCTGGGCGGAGGAGAACATCTCCCCTCCGTAGACGATCTTCCTGACCCTTCCGTAGGATTTCAGCAGGGCGTGGTTCTCCTGGAACACCCTTATGATGTAGCTCGGAGCCCCCAGGACCGCGGTGGCCCTGCCCTTGACCATGTAGTCCGCAACCTGATGCACGTCGTCCAGCCCGCTGATGTTCAGGTTGCTGGCGTGCATGCTGTCGAATATCGATATGAAGAAGTTCATCCCGCCGTAGAGGTTCCCTGCCCTGAGCAGGTCGGCCACCACATCCTTTTCGGGATCGAGGCCGAGGGCCATCATCGCCTTGACTCCGGGCTCCACGATGTACCTGCGGTAATCGCTGTCGGAGTAGCTGCACAGCACGGGATCCCCGGTGGTGCCTCCGCTCTTGGTCAGCACCCTCGTCCCCTCGTCCGGGACGGGCGGATAGTCCTTCTTCCCCTGGATCGGGCCTGTGCCGCGGTAAGTCGGCTTCGCCTTCAGCTCGTCCATCGAGACTATCCCGTTCATGGGGATGTCCACTCTCATCGACACCCTGCGCATGAACTTCGGCAGGGCGTAGCCTCCGTCGTGGGGCTCGCCCGCATAGCTGGCGCTCATGGAATCGGCCGGGGTGATCCTCTGGACTCCTGCGCGGTAGAGGGCGGAGGAGATCTCTCCGAGGTCCCTTATGCCGCATATCAGCCCGCAGGTCTGCAGGTACCTGCGCATGCCCCTGAGGCCGGACGTGAGATCCTCCCTTTCCAGAGGGGACAGCCATACCGTCCTGAACAGGGGCGAGGGCATGAACTTCGCCTTGTAGCTGACCAGGATCCTGTAGGTATGATCCGGGTCTTCGACGACATCGCCGTCGTTGTAGTACAGGTCGCTCCTGTGGAGCTCCTTCACGGCGGTGATCTCCGCTGACTCGGCGAGGTCCGGGGCCTTGCGGGGGCCGGGCTTCAGCTCGTCCAGGGCGGATGCGAGGAGCGATGCCATCCTGTCGATGTCTTCTCTGGAATCCGTGTCCACAAGGACGCACTGCGGGCTGGAGCAGGACTGCTGCTCGTTCCTGCAGACGCTCTTCGCGATCATCCTCGCGGAATCCATCTCGATCTTGTCGGATGCGACGTATGCGAAGCTGATCTTGTGGCCCCACTCTACCACCGGGGTGCCTCTCGGGGCCTCCTTGCGGATCGCCTCTATGGCCTCTTCCCCGCCCCATGCGCTGATGCAGTCCGCGCGGTCCATCATCATCTTCATGACGTCCTTCCGAGAGGAGCTTATGCGGAGCATGTAGGTCCTGTCGGCTATGGGCTTGCTGCGGCACAGCCTCAGCAGGGCCTCCGTCGCGAAGCTCCCCAGGTTGCTGGCGACCTTCAGTATGCTGATGTTGCCCGAGAGCAGCCCTTCCACCGCGGCCATCGGCGCGACTATCGGGGAGTTGCCGGCCGTTATGTGGAACAGCACGCCCACGGGGCTCCAGCCCTCGTAGCGCTGCTCCCTGACATCCACCCGCCTCATCGCGAAGGGGTCGTCGGTGCCGAGCTCGGCCCTGAGCTTCGCTTCCAGGGACTTCCTGGAGATGTTCTCTGCCAGGGCGTCCAATATCGGATCGGGATCCTCGGAGCCGTCCGAGACCAGGGCATCTCTGAGATCCCCGGCCTCCCCGTTCCTGATCTCCTCGGACAGCCTCTCGCAGGCATCCAGGACCACGGATGTCTCCAGGACCGTGTCCAAAGTCTCCTCGATCTCGCCGTCCAGCTTCTCCAGGAGGCCGTCCAGGGACTCCACCTTCCTGCCTCTCCATATGTGCGGCATCTCACCGCCTCCTCAGTATCTCGGATGCGGCTATGGCGCAGCTCTTGTTCCTGCTGGTGCCCGCCCTTCCGAGGATCTCGAACCACGGCGCCGGGTTCCCGCATCCGCAGGATCCTGCCGGGTGCTTCACGGCCATGTCCCCCAGCAGGAGGCTGGGCACGGGCACGCCGGTGTTCATCGGGGATATGACGTTCATGAACCCTTTCTCCCCGTCCTTCACGGGCTCCAGGGTCACGGGGTCGCGGACAACGGCCCTGCTGTAGATCGGGACGTGCAGATGATGGCTGTCGCAATCGGTGTAGGCGACGCCGTGCTCCACGGCCCCGTAGGTCTCGTGGCAGCAGGTGCGCGGGAGGCCGAGCCTCTCGTGAACGTAGTCCCTGAACTCCTGCGGGGACAGCTGCCTGTCCACGAAGCCCTTCCATCCTCCGCCCATCATCACCAGGGAGTCGGGATTGAGCTTCAGCGGAGGGTACCCCATCTCCCTCATCCTCTCCAATGTGAAGTACAGGAATGCCGGGAACCCCAGGATCCTGACCGGGCGCCCGCCCTCCTCGAACCTCTTCAGGGCGGCTATGCTGCCGAAGAGGTCGAAGTCGTGGCCGGAGCCGTTGAACTTCAGCGCATACTCCAGGCCGTGCTCCGGAGCATATCTCCTCATCATCTGCCTGGTGCGGAGGGTCCCGGTGTTCACTCCGGGGGCGGGCTCGTAGGAGTACATCATGAACTCAGACGGGACGTCCGTTATCCTGCCGTAGTAGCCGAACTGGACGTCGGCGGATTTGTCCGAGGCGTTGAGGCTCCACTCGTCGAAGAACATCTGCGTCTTCTGGCCGGTGGTCCCCGAGGACGTCAGCGTGAGGACGAATTCATCATCGGGCCTGGACTTGATGACGTGCGTCTTGTAGAAGTTGGCGTGCAGCGGGGGGACACTCGGAAGGTCAGAGATTTCTTTGAGGGAGTCAGGCTCGAACGAGTTTCTCCTCAGCCAGTCGGCGTAGAACGGGCATCTGGCCGCGTGCCATCTGAGGATCTGCCTCATGGCGTCCGTGAAGATCCCGTCGGTGCCTTCCAGGTCGTAGGGGTCCTCATGGGCCCAGAGCGCCTGGACGGAGCTCAGCTCCTTCGGAAGGACGGGGTCCGGAGCCCCCAGCTTTCTTATGCGGTAATCGGGCTCATGCATCGGGATCGCGCTCCTTCACAAGCCCGAGCAGCCCGGTGAACGGGTCCACCGTTTCTATCGCGGCGTAGTTCACGGTGGAATAGGGGATGCTCTCCATCATGAGCCTGTCATGGTCGGAGCATCCGGCGAACAGCCCGGTGCACCTGTATCCCAGGGAGACGGCCGCATCGTACGCGAGCGCCGATTCGGGGCTGTTGCATGAGATGTACATCATTATGGCCTTGCATTTCTGGGATCTGAGGTAGTGGTCCATGACCTTGAGCTTCGAGGCTATGTCATGCCCTGCCTCTTCCACGAACAGCTTCCCTGTCTGGGTGTACGGGTCCATGGACGCTTTCACGTAAGCCTCCCCGGACGTCTCCGGCATCCCTTCCACTTCGGTGACCGTGCGGTCGAGGGATCCGGCGGATGCGACGTACCTGCATACGGGCGCGGCCTCCGGCCTCGCGAAGATCTCCCTGCGGGCATCGGAGAAAATCATCTCCGCCAGCCCGAGGCTGGGCCTGAACCCCTGCTCGAACGATGTGGAGAGGTCCTCGTTGATTATGTTGAAGAAGAATCCGCAGGGGCTCATCCCCTGCTTGTTGCATATCTTCTGGGTGAAGACGTGGTAGATCACAGGCATGGCGTTGATCGATGCCAGGCCGATGGCCCGGGCATGGTCGATCATCATGGCCGACATGCGGTTCATGATGGAGCAGTTCCTGAACTTCCTCTTGACCACGGCCATGCACATCTCCATTGTCCCGGGGAGGTCTGCGGAGGCAACCAGCGCCACATGTCCTGCCACCTCTCCGTTAGGGGCGGCGGCGACCATGGAGACGCACTCTCCGCGCTGGACTGCGTCGAAGAGCCTGTCCGGATAGTAGACCATGCTGTGAGGGTATGTGTACCCGAACTCGTCGTAGATGCACTGGGCCACCTCGATGGCCTCCTCCCTCCTGAGCATATGGAAGTCTATGTCCTCCGGGCCGACGCCGCAGGGTTCCTCGGATTCCTGGACGGGCTTGCGCTCGTAGGCCGGGAGGGCGGAGAGGTGCTTGGACAGGATCTGCTCCCTGCCTCCCGATCCGATGCAGGTCAGGGATGCCCCGTCCGCGAACCCTTTCAGCAGGCGGACGGACATCTCCGCGTCCCCGTCGGCGGACAGGGAGTCGTAGTCGTAGGGCACCCCTTTGTCCGTTATCGCGACGATGAGGTCCCTGCCCTCTATCCTGAGGTCCACGTCGAACATGGCATCGGGGTTCCCGGGGAACCCGTAGGTGATGACCTGGGACATGGCCTCCTCGACAACGACGAGGAACCTGCTGGTGTCCTCGCTCCCGAGTCCGTATATCTCCGCGTAGTACCTGACTATGCCGTGTACCAGGTCCACGGAAGCGGGCTCTGCACGGACCCTGACGCCCACGATGTCCATGGTCAGCCCTCCAGTATCTCCGTTATGCCGGAGACCTCGAAGACCTCCCTGACGAGCCCCGTGGCGTGGATGAGCCTGAGGTTGGAGGTCCCGACGGCCATCCTGAGCCTCATGATCGACCTGATCCCGGCGCTGGAGATGAACTCGAGCCCGGACATGTCCACGACGACCTTCATCGGTTTGGCCACCTTCTTCGCCACGGCGGCATCGAATTCCGGCGCGGTGGCGGTGTTCAGCCTTCCCTTGACGCATATGGTGGCGGTGTCCCCGTCCACCCTTATGTCAATCTGCATGCCTTCCGCATCGCATCATTGCTTAAGAACTGGTGCGATGGTCGGTCGGAACCGCCGTCAGGGAGAGAAGCGTGGTGTCGTCTGACCTGTCTATGCCTCTGGAGAACCTGTCCAGGGCCTCCATCACATGGCTGCAGACATCCTCTCCGCTCCCAGACGCGGCCTCGATGAGCCTTCCGAGCCCGAACATCCTCCTCTCGCGGTCCTCGGCATCCGTGGCGCCGTCGGTGTACATCAGAACCGTGTCCCCTTCGCGGAGGCCGAACGATGCCGTGCGGTACTGCCCCTCCATGAGCCCGAGCATGGGCCCGCGGGGGACCTCCATCTCGACAGCTTCCCCGTCCCTTATCAGGATCGGGGACGGATGCCCTGCGCAGGCGATGTCCATCCTGTCGGCGGAGACGATGGCCAGCAGGACGGTCACGAACATGCATGATGCGTTGCCCTCCATCAGGCTGGCGTTGGCCCTCTCGAGGCATGCTCCCGCGTCCAGGCCGAACCGGGCGCACTCGTCCAGGATGGTCTTCGCGCGCATGCTGAACATCGCGGCCGGGACCCCTTTGTCCGACACGTCGGCCACGATCACAGCAGCGCGGCCGTCCTTCAGGGGCACCACGTCGTAGAAATCGCCGGCGACCTCCTTCGCAGGGATCACGGACGCATGCATCGCGATGCCCGGGACGCAGGACATGACCGATTCGTCCGGCAGAAGGGATGCCTGGAGGGCGGAGCCCTCCCCCAGCTCCCTGTGGTACCTCGTGACGCTTATCGACCTGTTGAGGTTCGTTAGCAGCAGGTAGAGGCTGAGGGCGCACAGCGCCATGGTGGCCATGAACCTGTACCTGTCCATCAGGCTGTTGTGGTTGTCGTATATCATCAGATAGAAGTCCATGGCGAACAGGACATAGACGAGGACGGGCACAGGGACGTACCTGCCCATCCTGCCCTCGGTGCGGGCTATCATCCGCCTGATCGATGCCGGAACGACGAAGTATATGGGGACGAATATGAACGCAGTGATGGCCGCGTAGACCGCGACGTTCTCCATCAGGCCGGCTATGTGTATGCCCAGCCTGCTGTCTATGATCGCTATCGCGACCTGGACGCCGACGTAGGACGTCAGGCAGATTGTGCTGAACACCAGCGCCGTGAGCGCCTTGGACGATGCCGTCCCGCGGTATATGGTCATCGTCATGACCAGCCAGATGGCCGAGAACGTCGAGATGCAGATTATAGTGGTTATCTGCATGGCCTGGAGGCTCAGGCCGATGACTGGCCTGTTCGAGAGCCCGAACACGCGGTCGATCTCCAGGTAGCACAGGCATATCGCCGCTGCGAGCGCCAGGATCCAGCACGCTGCCATCATGGGGCGCGGGAACCTGCGCGCGAGGGTCCTGTGGGTCACGACAGCCGTCGCTATGAAGGGGAACATCATAGTGATGATTATGGTCGTGAAGATCACGGTCTGCATAGCAGGCCATGTGACACGTATCGGTCAGATAAAGGATGCGCTCCGGCGCTCGGAGGTTCCGTTGCGGCCGCTTCATGCGGTCATGGCCTTCTCGCTTTCTTATCGGACAGGGCGAATCCGTCTCCGTTCATCACGGAGCCTATCTCGATCTTCGGGACCTTGTTCCAGAATGCCATGCCTACGAGGATGATGCGCCCTTCCATGCCGTTGTAGTACTCGCGATCGTGGATCTGCTTGAAGGCTTCCGCGACTTTTGCGTCCAGGTCCTTCTCCTCATCGGCCACTTTGAGCTCGAAGATCATCGGCGGGATGTCGGAGACCTTGGGGTAGAACTCTATGTCCACTCTGCCCTTGCCCTCGGGGACCTCCAGCTTGACTCTGTATGTCTTCGATAGGGAGTGGGTCAGCGTCATGATGACGGCCGCGTAGGTCGCTTCATTGAGGTTGATGTAGCTGGCGCCGTTCATCACCCTGACCAGGACCTTCTCCATCTGCTTGGCATCCTCGTCCAGGATGGCCTTGCAGAAGGTCGAGAAGTCGCTTGTGTCTAATGGATATACCGCCTTCATCATCTTCGAGACTATCCTTCTGACCTCCTCGTTCGGAAGGGAGATTTCGAACAGCTTGTTGCCTTCCAGATCTGTCTCGTCTGTCGGTATCGCCTTGAGATATCCGGACATGGCCATCAGGCTGTACAGGGGCGTCCCGGACTTCCTTATGGCTTCATATGGGAATGTGGCTATGAGATTGGATTTAATCGAGCCGCCTGTCGCCAAGCTCATGATGTCCGCGTAAGTGTCTGTGGTTATGCTCTTCAGCATATCTTTTATCAAGATGTCTTTGCCACTGTCGGCCCAGTAATCGGATTCACTGCAATCTTCTGACACGAAGTTCATGATGCTGAACGGGTTGTACACTTCTGCATTCCCGAAGCAGTACCCATCGTACCATTCCTTTGCAAGGCCGAACTTGTCCGGGTGTCCGGACTCTTCTAGGATTCTCTTTACCTCTGCTTCCGTGAACCCGAACCTCTCGTCAGATTTCTTCGAGAAGATGTTGTTCACTTTGAAGTTGTTCGCCCCGGAGAAGATGCTCTGCTTCGTGATCTGCATTATGCCCGTGACGTAGGCTATCTGAAGGGAGTCGTTGCTCTTTAGAGCGGCGGACATGATATCTCCCAAGAGGTGCATTATCGGCTGGTGGGATTCGGTTCCGAACGCATCTGACACTGCGCGGTCGTATTCGTCGATGAGGACCACGACCTTCCTGCCGTGATGTGTCTCCAGCTTCCTGCACAGGAACGGGATGCAATCCTGGATTTCGCCAGTCTCTGTGGTCTTTAACAGCACCCGGTTGAAGATCATCCGGTCATCATCATGCATGCATTCGGAGTCCAACAGGTAACGGTGCCTGTCGAAGAGGATCCGGAGAGCTGTCCTTAGCTTCTGAATGTACTCTTCATACGTATCAGCTCTTGTATCTTTCAAATCTATGTATACGACAGGGAACGCGCTCTTGTATTTCTCAAACTCCGGATGCTTCGATATCTCCAATCCGTCGAACCATGTGTTCCCCTTGTAGTTGATGTTGAAAAAGGCGTCCAGCATTGTCAGGTTGGTGGTCTTGCCGAACCTGCGGGGGCGCGTGAACAGATAGACTCCCCTGTTGTTGGAATCGAGGACATCTTTGATGAGGAGTGTCTTGTCGACATAGTACTTGTCTTCCTTGCGGAGCTCCGCGAAAGACAATCCGCCCGTGTCAATCTGCTTCATCTCTTCCGGCATCTCGTCGCAGGTTGATAATGACTTTTGTGCCGTTTTGGGCTGTGTTCTGATTCCGTCTCCGCGGTTTCTGAGATCGTGTTGGCCTGTTTCTGTCGCATCATCTTGCAGTCTCCTGCCTTTTGGCCCCTTCGCCGATAATGTCCCTCTGCAGAGCCTGTCGCTCTGCGTGTCTTTCTATGCGGCGGTCTTTCCGCGCTGTCGGCAGCATGCTTCCACCGAGTTGCAGACCGTTCTTAATGGTTCGCTGAACATTCAAGCGGGCAAACCGGAGAGCCCCTTCTTGCGACAGTCTTGGATGCGACGGCTCATGGGCATACCGAGATCAAAGTCATCTTTCCGTGGATGTCCCCTCGATATCGTTGGAGTCGACGGTCGACATGGCCATGGCCAGTTCCGCCATGTCCCGGGCCGCATCAATTCGAGGCGTGCGAGGCGGTCTGCGAACGCAGGGCTGAGGGCGAGGTACCCGAGGAACCTGTAGTCGAAGGTGTGCACGATGATCGTATGCACTTTATCTTGTTAGAAATGATGAGTTCTTTCAAATCTGGTACGGGTGCGGGCATTTACGGTTGCTGAATCGCAAT
>CAVHMZ010000125.1:0-6212 GCA_963637225.1 Segatella hominis | reverse complement strand
GGACAGGCTGGCCGTCTCCAACATGGCCATCGAGGCCGGCGGGAAGGCAGGGATATTCCCCTGCGACGCCCTGACCGAGGAGTACATCAGGGACGCCGTCCGCGGAGAGTACAGGCCCGTGGACGCAGACCCCGACGCTGTGTACTGCAGGGTTCTGGAGTACGACCTGGGCAAGCTGGAGCCCTTCGTCTCCTACCCCCACCTGCCCAGCAACGGACGCGCCGTCAAGGACGCGGACGTGAAGATCGACCAGGCATACCTGGGATCGTGCACCAACGGCAGGATCGAGGACATGAGGATCGGAGCCGAGATCGTCAAGGGCAGGAAGGTCGCGCCGGGAGTGAGGTTCCTGGTGGTCCCCGCCTCCCAGAAGGTCTACCGCCAGATGGTCGAGGAGGGGCTCATGCAGATCTTCCTCGACGCAGGGGCGTTCATATCCGGGCCCACGTGCGGGGCCTGCCTCGGAGGGTACATGGGGATCCTCGCCGCCGGCGAGAAGGCCGTGTCCTCCACCAACAGGAACTTCATCGGGCGCATGGGCGACAAGGACTCCGAGGTGTACCTCGCGGGTCCCGCGGTCGTCGCAGCGTCCGCCATAGCCGGGAAGATCGTCTCTCCCGACCAGCTGGAGGGGAACTGAATGGAGAAGATACAGGGAAAGGCATGGGTCTTCGGCGACAACGTCGACACGGACCAGATCATACCGGCCGAGAGGCTCGTCGCGGCGAACCTGGACCATCTGAACGACTACATCTTCGAGAAGGTCAGGCCCGGCTTCGCAGGGCAGGTCGGCAAGGGCGACATCCTCGTCGCCGGAAGGAACTTCGGATGCGGTTCCTCCAGGGAGCACGCTCCGCTGTCGCTGATCGAGGCAGGGTTCTCGTGCATCATAGCCGAGTCCTTCGCCCGCATCTTCTACAGGAACTCCATGAACATCGGCCTGCTGCTGATCGAGTGCAAGGTCGATGCGAAAGAGGGCGAGACCGTCACCGTGGACCCGGACAAGGGCAAGGTGACGGTGAACGGGAAGGAGTACTCCTTCCCGGAATACCCGCCGTTCATCTCCGAGCTGGTCAAGGCCGGAGGGCTGGTCAACCTCGCAAAGGAGGGGAGATTCTGAAGCATCTTGCCATCATCCCGGGAGACGGGATCGGGAAGGAGGTCATCGCCGCAGGGATGGAGGTCCTCGAAGCGGTGTCCGAGATATCATCGTTCCAGTTCGATGCGGAGTACTCGGAGATCGGCTCCGACAGGTACCTGAAGACCGGCGAGCTCCTGACAGACCAGGACATCGCCGGCCTGAAGTCCAAGGACGCGATCTACTTCGGCGCCATCGGGGACCCCAGGGTGAAGCCCGGGATACTCGAGCAGGGCATCCTGCTGAAGATGAGGGCGGTCTTCGACCAGTACATCAACCTCAGGCCGGTCACGTCCTGGTTCCCCCTCGTCCCCCTGAAGAGGGAGGCGCCCTTCGACATCCACTTCCTGAGGGAGAACACCGAGGACTTCTACATGGGAGCCAACGGCTTCTTCGGCCCCGGAGCGGGAGGGGACAAGGCCCACGTCCATGTGGACAGGGGGCTATACAGCGTGGACATCGACATCGATGCCAAGTCCACCAGCAACGACGATTTCGCGTTCGAGATCGGGCTGCTCTCCAAGAAAGGGGTCACGAGGTTCGCCGACTACGCCTGCAGGTACGCCGTCGCCAGGGGGGACAAGAAGGTCACCCTTGTCGACAAAGCGAACGTCATCACCAAGAACTACGGCATGCAGAGGCAGATCTTCCAGGAGAAGGCCGCCGAATACGGGCTGGACCTGGAGTTCATGTTCGTCGATGCCATGGCCATGGCCATGATCGTCAGGCCCGAGACCTTCGGCACCGTCGCAGTCCCCAACCTGTTCGGGGACATCCTGACAGACCTGGGAGCGCAGCTCCAGGGGGGCCTGGGCATGGGAGGCAGCGGGAACATCAACCCCGAAGGCGTCAGCATGTTCGAGCCCATCCACGGATCCGCCCCGGACATAGCCGGCCGCGGCATAGCCAACCCCATAGCCGCCATCCTCGCGGCCCAGATGCTTCTGGAGAACCAGGGCCACCCTGCCGAGGGGAAGATGCTCCACGACGCCGTCAGGCAGTGCCTGGACACCGGCATGACCACGCCCGACCTGGGCGGGAAGCTCTCCACCTCCGAAGTGGGGAGGCATGTCGCAGACATCGTCCGCAGCCAGAAGAGGCGATCGGGTGATCTCCCTCGACCTGGAGATCGGGTACCCTTCCGAGGACATGGCCCGCGCAGTGATGAGCGCAGTGATGCCCGAGAACAAGGGGTACGTGGACACGTCCGTCGAGGGATGCAAACTCGTTCTCAGGATGTCCGCCGAGAAGGCGGGTACCCTGAGGAACACGGCAGACGACCTTCTCGCCTGCATAAAGGCCGCCGAGGACGCGATAGGCCTCGACAGCAGGCGATCTCAGGCTTTCTGGAGCTCGACCATCGCCACGTTCTCTATCGCCTGGTCCTCGGGGGACAGCATGTCTTCGGAGATGCCGAGCCTCTCCGCTTTCTCCGGGGTGGCATCCATTAAGGAATCGTCCCTCTCCATGCCTATCTCGTCCAGGCGGGGGTCGTCGATGCCCATCAGCACGGCGACGTAAGAATCGTTTCCGGGCTTCGGCCTCATCTTGTCCATCGCCTTCCCGATCTGCCTCTCCCATGCGGCGTAGAGGATGATCTCGGTGGGCAGCGTCTTGGACCTGTTCGTGCCTTCGGAGAACGCCTTTTCGGCGTGGACGGCCGCCGCGAGGACATGGTCCTTCCCGAGGACGGCATCCGGGTCCAGAAGCACCACGTCGCCTCCCATGCCTGTGAAATGCTCGACGATGGCGCCGAATTCCGCAGGGCCTTTGATCCCGATGGCATCGAACCTCATGGCGCACATGAAAGCATCGATGATGATAAGCCCGTCGCCGGCTGCGATGAGAAGTGGAGCCGCCTGAGGGATTTGAACCCCCGGCCTGCTGATTACAAGTCAGCCGCTATACCCCTAAGCCAAGGCGGCGCCGATGCCGTGTAGTCCAATCTGGTTTATATCCATTTCTACACGCTCCCGACATACTGGCTTTTTATAGGAGGACTACCGACACTATTATATCAGAAAAAGCAATCGCTGGAAATCATTCCACATTTAATGGTGATTTAAATGGCAGACGCTAAGAAGATTGTCCGTATCGATTACAAAGCATACCTCGCCGATGTCGACAAGATGTACGACACCACGATCGCAGACGCGGCCAAAGAAGCCGGCATCTACAACGAGAAGGGCCGCTACGGCCCCATGCCCTACATCATCGGGTCCAAGAAGGTCTATGCAGACCTGGACGAGGCCATCGCCAACGCCGAGGTCGGAAAGGAGACCGAGGTCACGATCCCCTGCGAGAGGGCCGAAGGGGTCAGGAACCCCAAGCTCATCGAGCTGCATCCCATCAAGGAGTTCTACAAGAACGAGATCAACCCCTATCCCCAGATGCCCGTCAGCCTCGGCAACAGGAACGGAACCGTCGTTTCCGTCGGAGCCGGGCGCGTCAAGGTCGACTTCAACAGCCCCCTGGCCGGGCACGACCTCTGCTTCAAGTTCACCGTGACCGAGGAGGTCGCCGACCCTGTCGAGAAGGCCAAGTGCATCCTGGAAACGGACTTCGGGACCTCCGATGGATTCGAGTTCGCCGTCGAGGCCGACAAGGTCGTCGTCACCGAGGCCGACATCTGCAAGTTCCACGAGGGATGGGCTGTCGCCAAGTACAAGATCGTCTCCGACTTCCGCAGCGTCTTCGGAGTCGACCGCATCGAGTTCGTTCAGGTCTGGGCTTCCGCCAAGAAGGCCGAGTGATCTCTCCGGGGGCTCGCGCCCCCGGCAAATTCCATCCATTATCTTCTCGCGAGCGCAATGCGCTCTCCGCAAAACAATAGGTTCCGGTTCATTGCCGCGCGTATTCGAAGGACACCGTCTCCACGGGCCCCTTCAGCAGGAATCCGCGCATCTCTTCTTCGATCCCGCCGGAGAGCTCTCCGCAGACTTTGAAGACGATCCTCCTCAGCCTGCATCCGCCTGTGTCCAGAGGGATGTTCCCTCCCGACCCGGTATAGGCTTCCAGGATGTTGGAGATCCTCTCGACCGCCTTCAGGGCATCGGCCGGCATCCTCCCCTCGACGGGATGGACCGCGAAGTCAAGCTCATCGCTCCCGAGGATCCTGCCGAACATATCCGAGAAGCCGTCCTTGATATCGCAATGCAGCGGGTGCTCTGTCAGGCATCTGACGCATCCTCTGCAGCGCCTTATGCCAAGATTCCTGAGGCATATCGCGCCCTCTTCGGGCATATCCGAGAAGACTGTCTTCGCCATCTGCTCCTGGAATCGGGGCGTCCGTATATCAAAGGACCCGGCGCTCTCCGGCCGTTCAGTCGAAGAACGCCAGGATCGCATTGACGTCCCTGTTGGCGCTGTTCCTGGTGTTGCCGGTCCTGGGGGACCTGGCATCGTAGCGCCTGACGCCCGTGTTGAGCGTCTGCTTGGGCTTCGGGATCAGGACTGTCTGCTGATAGTATGCCATTCTACTCGCTCCTGCAGCCCTCTTCCGGCTGCAATATACCGTATGCGGAGCAAGTATAATAACCGCACGTTGTAATGTTTGTAACGATTACAATGCTGGTAATGGCAGTATGGTCTGTAATGTCACTTCAGTGCGTCCCCATGTCCACGTAGAACGTGTTGATGATGCTCTCGCCGTCCGGAGTCAGCGCGTACTTCTTGGTCAGCTCGTCCTTCTTCAGCCATCCGTTGCCGACCCACTTGCTGATGAAGTCCCTCTGGTAGTACACGGCCTCGGTCTGGATCTGCTTCTGCTTCTTCTCGGGGTCGCTGACCTCCGTGTCGCGGTACCAGAGGCCCGCTTCCTTCAGGGCGGGGATCATGGTCCCGCTGGTCGCCGGCAGCTTCTCCATGTTCTTCTCGTGGAGGATCCTGAGGCCGCGGACCAGATGCTCCTCCGGGATGTTGATCTGGTAGACGGGCACGGCCCTGGGCGGATAGGTGCTCTTGGTGAGCCCGACCGGCTTGCCGTCGATGTAGTAGATCTCCCTGGCCTTCTCGGCGGACACGGTGTATTCCCTGGTGCTCACGGAGAACGGCGTGACGCCGGGGACCATCATGGACGCGACGGTGGCCGCCGCGGAGTACTCGGGCGTGCCCGCGGATATGTTGACGTAGACCTCGCAGTCGTCGTCGCCGGCTTCGGCCTTCTCCGACTGGATGAGGCCGAGGACTGTGCGAAGCATGTCGGAGAAGTTGCTCACGTGCTCGTTGTGGACGACCATCTCGATCTCGCGGGGCGATTCGGCGCTGAGCCTGTCGCAGACGGTCCGGCGGAACTCGTCGTACATTTTCCCCGACTCGGAATCCGGGTCGCGGAGGTACCTGATGATGTGTATCTTGTTTATCTCGTAGTACAGCGCAGGCTCGATGACCTTGGATGTCTCGAACGTGACGCATGCGATCATTACCCTGTTCTTGCGGCCTGTCGGCATGAGATCACCCTTTGATGGGATTTCTGAATGGCATTATTCTATTTAATGACGGAGATTACAGAATAGTTGTAATGCCGGTTGGAGGCCGGAGATGTGCATTCTCCTGAGGTTCCATGCGTCCGATTCGGGATCTCGCCGAGGGACAGTCGGGGGCGGAAGGGCGGTAGCCGCCGGGAATATCGGGATCAAGGAGCTTGCCATTGCGGGGCCGCTTCGATAGGGGGAAGGTTGCGGGGATCAGGGCCTCGGCAGTGCCGAGGCGTTGTTGAAGGGGAGGGCCGCGCCGGATCCCCGATGCGGCCCTCGTTTCATCTCCTTTCGGAGGCTCATTTGCGCCTGAAGACGGCGATGGCCAGGATCGCCGTCACTGCCGCCGCGGCGGCTGCGACGGCTACCGCAACAGCGTTCTCGTTCGCCTTGCCGGAGCTTGAGGACGAGCCGCTGTCGTAGGCAGGGGTCGGGATGTACGGATCGTCGTCGTCATCGTCCCAGGTGGGCGCAATGGATTCCCATACTGCCGTGATGGTTATCGGGCTCTGCCAACTTTTAGACGGAGTTTCAAAATAGCCTGTGACGGTCTTTCCGTCTACGTTCCATCCTGTCAGATTATGTCCGTTGTACTCCAC
>CAVHMZ010000124.1:0-3405 GCA_963637225.1 Segatella hominis | reverse complement strand
GTATTGCGATTCAGCAACCGTAAATGCCCGCACCCGTACCAGATTTGAAAGAACTGCATATCCGCATGCCTGGACTCCATACCGGAGCAGCTCGGGAAGGAGAACAACACGTTCTCCTACTACGACGTGGAGCAGATGCGCGGAGCCGGAAGGA
Organism: Segatella hominis; assembly: GCA_963637225.1. GTDB lineage: Archaea > Thermoplasmatota > Thermoplasmata > Methanomassiliicoccales > Methanomethylophilaceae > Methanoprimaticola. Next base: position 3,251 of record CAVHMZ010000124.1, on the reverse strand, counting down.
ACGTCTACGGCCCGTCCCTGGAGTGGCTGACAGGCGCCGGCATCGCGCTGAAGGTCAGCAACCTGTCGGAACCGAGGGAGCCTCTGAGGAGGAACGTGAAGGAGAGGTCGTTCAAGATCTACCTGGCGGACACGGGGATCCTGACGTGCATGTCCGGGCCGGACATCGCGGCCCGCATCGTCTCCGGAGACCGCACGGCGAACAACGGCGCGATCATGGAGAACGCGATAGAGGCCATGCTCCACAGCCTGGGGCACAGGACGTTCTTCTTCCAGAAGCCGAACAGCACCCTCGAGATCGACTTCGTGATAGAGTACCTCGGAGAGGTCACGGCCCTGGAGGTCAAATCCGGCAGGTACGACTACCCGAAATCGCTGATCACGGTCATGTCCGGCAGGTACGGCGTCGAAAAGGGGATCCTCCTGGCGGACGAGAACATCCGCATCGATGGCCACGGCGTGATCCACATGCCGCTGTTCGCGCCTGCGTTCTTCGAGCCTGCGTCTTTCAAGGAGATCCCTCCGATAGACGGGTCCGAGACGCTGAACGAGGACCTTGACGATGACAGGGAGCGGTGACAGCATGGACGAGGAAGCATACAGATCGTGCATCCGGAACATCATGCTCGTGCATCGCCTGGCGATCCTGAGCTGCGGAGAAAACCGGGAAAGGGGCCTGGAGGATGCCGTCATAAACCCGACAGCCATCGGAGGGCTCTGCGACAGGATCGAGAGATGCCCGGACTGCTTCTCGAAGGCCGCGGCGGCGATAGACTACGTCGTGAGCTTCCATCCGTTCGCAGACGGCAACAAGAGGACCGCGTTCCTGCTGGCCGTGGCCATCCTGAAGGACGGAGGCTACCGGCTGGACGACAACGAGGACACCTTCCGGCTCATGAAGGACGCAGCCTGGGGGAAGATGAGCGGCGATGCGATAGAAGATTGGCTAAGATCGAACTCACGCGTCGGCAGCTCTTGAGCATCCCCATCACGTACGGGTAGTCCCGGATGCTCTCCCGGATCTCCTCCTCCGTGATGGACTCGAGGCCCCCGAAAGGCGAGGCCTCTTCACGAACGGGCATCGTCTCCTGCATGCGGATGCCATCGCCCCGCGCCATATATACATGTTATAGACGGAGCGCCGGGCCTGTCCGAACAACCTTTATCTGAATCGTCGGACAATCGGGTTCCCATGAAGAAAGAGATGAGTTCCTTCGATGTTCGTTCGGTCGTCACCGAGCTCTCTGGCCTCGAAGGCGCCCACATGGACAAGATCTACCATTGGGGCGCAGGGAATGTCCTGTTCAGGATCAACGTCCAGGGCTCGGGGAAGAAGGAGCTCTTCTTCAAGGACAAGAAATGGCTCTACTGCCCCTCGGCGAAGCCGGAGACTCCGACGCTGCCCACGTCCTTCGCGTCGTTCCTCAGGAAGTACCTGGACAACGCCCGCGTCAACGGCGTCAGGCAGATCGGGTTCGACCGCATAGTGGAGATGAGCCTCTCCAAGTCCGACGGCGACTACCAGCTGATATTCGAGATGTTCGGCGGCGGGAACGTGCTCCTCGTGAAGGACGGAACCATCCTGAACTGCCTGATACAGAAGACGTGGAGGGACAGGAAGACCCGCCCCGGAGAGCCTTACCTCATGCCGAAGAGCAGGTTCGACCCCACCGAGTCATCCCAGGAGGATTTCATCGCCTCTTTCAGATCGTCCGATTCCGATGCCGTCAGGACCCTGGCGACGTCAGTCAACCTCGGAGGCCAGTACGCCGAGGAGATCTGCGACAGGGTTGGCATAGACAAGTCCACGCCGTCGTCCCAGGTTGATGATGCTGCTCTCGTCCGCATGTACGCGTCCATGAAGGAGATCGTCGCCAAGGTGCTGAGCGTCCCGGAGCCCACCGCTTTCCTCAAAGACGGCATGATCGAAGACTTCGCCCCCGTGGACCTGGTCTCCCACTCCGACCTGGAGAAGAAGGCGTTCGCCACGATATCCGAGGCTGTCGACGCCTACATGCGGCAGATCGGGGATGCCGAAGAGGAGGCGTTCGTCGATCCCAGGGTGGAGAAGCTCCGGAAGAGGATCGGCAAGCAGGAGGAGACCCTGGAGGAGTACAGGGAGCAGTGCGAGGACCTGCGCGTGAAAGCGGAAGCGCTCTACACCGACTACGCCAAGGTCAGCGAGCTCCTGGCGGTCCTGCTGGACCAGTCCTCGAAGATAACCTGGGAGAAGCTGAAGGAGGGCGCGTCCAAGATCCCGTACGTCACGTCTATCGACCCTTCGAAGAACCTTGTCACGGGGACCTTCGGGGGCCGCAGCATCACGCTGGACTACACCAAGAGCCTGGACTCCAACGCATCCGACCTCTACCGGAAGGGGAAGGACGTGGGGGAGAAGGCCAAGCGCGCTGAGGAGGCCCTTGCAGAGAGCCGCGCCGAGCTCGCGAAGGTGCAGAAGGGCATAGACAAGGCCAAGATGGAGGCCGCCGGCAAGGCCCAGCCCACCAAGCAGTTCTGGTTCGAGCGCTACAAGTGGTTCATAACCACCGGAGGCAGGCTGGTCATCGCAGGGAGGGACGCCCACACCAACGACAACGTGGTGAAGAAGCATCTGAAGGACGGAGACCTCTATGCTCACGCGGATGTCCACGGAGCGCCGTCCGTGATCGTCAAAGATGGCGCCAAAGCCTCGGAGCAGGAGCTGCGCGAGAGCTGCCAGTTCGCCCTGGCCCAGTCCAAGTCGTGGATCGCCGCCCTTTCCGAAGGAACGGCGTTCTGGGTGTACCCCGACCAAGTGAGCAAGACCCCCAACCCCGGAGAGTTCGTCCCGAGGGGGGCGTTCATCATCCGCGGGAAGAGGAACTACGAGCACCACCTGCCCATAGAGCTGGCCGTCGGAGAGATCTGCTATCAGGGATCGAGGAAGGTCATGTGCGGCCCTGTCGAGTGCTTCGGCGGCTCTGAGAGGTACATGGTCATAAGGCCCGGGAAGAAGACCGGGCGCATGTCCAACGAGATGGCCAAGCGCTTCGACGTGCCCGAAGAGGAGATCTCGAGAATACTTCCGCCGGGTGACTTCGAGATCTCCGGGGAAGTCTGGCCGAAGCCCGATGAGCCTCAGGAAGACTGAACGTTTCGGACCCCGGCGAAGCTTCTGGGAATCGGGTATATACCGGGTTTCGGAGTCGCATCTCCTGCAGAAATGCGGGAGATGCATTCTACATGTCAATCGCAAAGACAAAGATAATCGGA
>CAVHMZ010000123.1:34401-35236 GCA_963637225.1 Segatella hominis | reverse complement strand
CACCATATCCTTAGTGAAGAGCACGCCGTTCGCAGAGAAGTAATTTTCATTGTCTTTACCCACAAATATGCCCGTCAATTTTGTATTGAGGGCACCTTCTCCTATTTCCTTTACGTTGTAGAGATTGATTGATGCCAGCCCTTCGCATCCCCCAAACGCATTGGATCCTACCGTTTCAATTGATTTGAGAGCCAAATCTACGTTTTTGAATTTAACATTCATGAATGCTTTCGTGCCTATTTCTGTGACGGCAGAGAAATCCACTGCATTATTTACAAAAGTACATCCCTTGGACCCAAATTTCCAATCTGAGAAAGCATTATCTGGAATAACCTTGGTTTCGGAAAAATCCGCAGTAATATTATAGTTGACCCCGAAGGCACCATCATTGAACGCATCACGCCCAATCTTTGTTATTCCTTTGCCTATCTCAACCTCTGCTGTCCAACCACTATCCTGAGACATTGTCCACGGAGCACGCTCATAATATCCGTAGGTGTTATAGTCGTACATTTCGCCCGTGCCACCATCCCTAGTGATCCTTACTGTCCGTTTCTTCTCGTCCGTATCGTCTGTTATCTCGTACTTCACCCCGTTTCCTGCCCACCCTGTCGATGTGGTAGGTTCCGCACCCAGGCTAATCTGCTCGCCCGACACTGCAGAAGAATCGGCACCGTTATCGGACGCATCATCAATTTCAGCAACCACGCTTCCGGCGGAAGCTTCATAATCAAAAACTGAACCGTTATAAGAACTGCTCAGACCGGAATCTGCCGCATTGGAGGCCCAATACCCCCCCCCGTTCGGCATCGCAAGCGCTATCGCGCAAACGGCC
>CAVHMZ010000123.1:27659-34391 GCA_963637225.1 Segatella hominis | reverse complement strand
TCTTGCTTTCCATGCCACGAGAAGGCTTCCCGGATCGTCAGATCCGTAAATGCCCCGTTTAATCTTCATTACAGATCACATCCTTGTCGTTGAATTCTTGGATACATATACAAGAAATCGGTTGGATGATATATCTAATTAAAACTATATAACCTGACCGTAGCACAGAGGACATAATCTTTCAGATGACATTGAACGCAACACGAATCTTCAAATCGCATCGCCGGCAGGCTCATATCCGACCGACCCACTCTTTTTATCTGTTGCACGCATAGCCTGAATCGGTTCCCATGAACGAGATTTGGACGGAGAAGTACAGGCCGAAGACCCTCAGCGAAGTGGTCGGCCAGAAGCACGTGACCGAAAGGCTCGAATCGTATGTCCGTTCGAACAGCATGCCCCACCTCCTGTTCACCGGCCCTGCCGGCACCGGGAAGACCACATGCTCCCTCGCCCTCGCCAAGGAGTTCTTCGGCGAGAACTGGAGGGGGAACTTCATAGAGCTCAACTCCTCCGACGAGAGGGGGATCGACGTGGTCCGCGGGAAGATCAAGGAGTTCGCCCGCACCGCGCCCATCGGAGCCGATTTCAAGATAATCTTCCTTGATGAAGCTGATGCCCTGACCAACGACGCCCAGGCCGCCCTCAGGAGGACCATGGAGAAGTACTCCGGCATCTGCAGGTTCATCCTCTCGTGCAACTACTCCTCCAAGATTATCGAACCCATCCAGTCCAGATGCGCGGTCATGAGGTTCAGGCCCCTGACCGCCGACGACATCAGAGGGTTCCTGCAGAAGATCGTCGCCGCCGAGAAGGTGGACATCGACGACGATGCCCTGAACGGCCTCATCTTCATCGCCCAGGGAGACATGAGGAGATCGGTCAACTCCCTGCAGGTCGCTGCCTCCCTCGGGAAGAAGATCGACCTGGACCTCGTCTATCAGACCGCCGGGATGGCCAACCCCGACGCCGTCAGGAAGCTGATGGAGACCGCGCTGGACGGGAACTTCATACAGGCCCGCAGCCAGCTGGATGACCTGATGATCGCCAACGGGCTCTCCGGACAGGACGTCATAAAGCAGATCCACTCCTCGATATTCGACCTCACTGTGTCCGACTACGACAAGGTCAAGATGATCGACAAGTGCGGAGAGGTCGAGTTCAGGATCGTCGAGGGCAGCAACCCCAGGATACAGCTGGAAGTGTTCCTCGCCTACCTCGTGATGGTGGGCGGCAAGGCCAGATGATCACTTCTTGCCGAGGATGCTCGGCACGAGCTTCTCGACGGCCTCGTCGGAGACTTCCCGGGAAGAGCACAGCATCAGGAGCCTGCGGTCCCTGACCAGTCTCCTGTCGAAGTACGCCCCTGCCTTGGAGGCCATGAACAGCCCCGGAAGGTAGTCCCATTTCTTGTTGATGAACCTGAAATGGATGTCGGTGCGGCCCGAAGACAGATAGGCGTAGTCCACGCAGGACGCTCCGAACATCTTGAACCTCCCCACCAGGTCGTAGCACCCGCCCATGAGCCTGGCCTGCCCCTGCCTGTACTCCTCCGCCCTGCGGCTGAAGTCGCCTGTGGACAGGATGCACTTCTTCAGCGGCCTGGGGGACGCGGTGTGCATCGGAGCCCCGTTCAGCTTCGCCCCGCGCTCGTCTGCGACATACATCTCGTCGAACACCGGCAGATAGATGCAGGCCATAATCGGCACGCCGTCCTCGGCGAGGGCGGCCTGCAATCCGTAGAAGGGGATCCCGCGGGCGTAGTTCATCGTCCCGTCTATCGGGTCGATGTACCAGCAGCGCTCCCCCTCCCCGGCGTCCGGATGTGTCTCCTCGGACACAACCGTATGGTCAGGGAACTCCTCGGATATCCTGGACAGGATGTACCTCTCCGTGCTCACGTCCGATGCGGTGACCACGTCGTAAACCTTCAGCTCAGTCTCCTTCTCGCTCGCGTCCCTGTCCCCTTCGAGGACCGACGGGGCGATGCTGCGGAACACGTCCTGTATGAAATCCGACTCCTTCATCAGAAAGCCTCAGTACCTGTTGTCGAAGAAGCGGTTGGTCTTCTTCTCGCTCCTCGGCAGGTACCCGATCGGCACGGCCTTGGGGATGACGGTGATGTTGATCCGGTCCTTGATTATCCTGACCAGCTCCTTCTCCAGCTCCGGGACGTCCTCCTCGGGAACGCCGGTTTCGAAATAGACCGTCACCTGATCCTTGCCCATCAGATGGTCGATCATGACCTGGTACTCGCTGCTCGCCCCGTCGAGAGAGAACAGCGCCTCGTCGAACTGGGCGGGGAACATATTCACCCCTTTGACCTTCACCATGTCGTCGGTCCTTCCGACGATGATGTCGATCCTGGGGAACCTGGACCCGCAGGGGCACTCGCCCGGCACGATCCTGGTGAGGTCGTGGGTCCTGTACCTTATCAGCGGGGCGCCCTCCTTCCTGAGGGTGGTTATCACCAGCTCGCCGACAGTGCCGTCGGGCACGTTCCTGCCGGTGACGGGGTCGATGATCTCGAAGTAGATGTAGTCGTCCCACATGTGGATCCCGTTGCGGTAGTCGCAGCTGATCCCTATCCCGGGGCCGTAGATCTCCGTGAGGCCGTATATGTCGTAGAACTCGACGCCGAGGTCGTCGGCGATCTCCTTCCTCATCTTCTCCCCCCAGCGCTCCGATCCGATCACGCCTTTCCGGAGAGCGAGGCGGTCCTTGATCCCGCGCTTCTTGATCTCCTCGGCGAGGAGCAGTGCGTAGGAGGATGTGGCGCAGAGGACGGTGGTCCGGAGATCCTCCATCATGCGCAGCTGCTTCTCGGTGTTGCCTGGCCCCATGGGCACCGCCATGGCGCCGAGCCTCTCGCAGCCCGCCTGGAACCCGATCCCGGCGGTCCACAGCCCGTATCCTGGGGTGATCTGGATGCGGTCCCTCTCGGTTATCCCGGCCATCCTGTAGCAGCGCTCGAACATCACCGCCCAGTCCTCGACGTCCTTCTTGGTGTACGGTATCACGACCGGAGTCCCGGTGGTCCCAGACGAGGAATGGATCCTGACGATCTCCTTCTCCGGCACCGCGGCCAGGCCGAGAGGGTAGGCTTCGCGGAGGTCGCCCTTGTCCGTGAAAGGCAGGGTCTCGAAGTCCTCCTGCGTCCTGATCTCGGACATGTCGATGTCCTTGAGCTTCTGAGCGTAGAACGGGCTGCGGTCCTTGATTGAGGACAGCAGATCCATGATGATCTCCTTCTGATACTCGTTCATCTTCATCGGATTCACAACCTTGACAGCAATTCTGCGGCTTCCGCGCTGCCCCTGGCGGCCGCCTTGGACAGCCATTTGCGGGCATTGGCGTCGCTGCGCGCCATCCCGTTGCCGGACAGGCACATCCTGCCCAGCTCCAGCATGGCATCGGCGGAGCCCATGTCCGCCGCTTTGGAAAAGAACGACACGGCCTTCTTCGTGCTCGCGGGTACCCCGTCCCCGTTCAGGAGCATCATGCCCATCCTGTACCCGGCCTTCTCGTAGCCGGCATCCAGGCATCTCCTGTAGCACTCCATGGCCTTCTGCTTGTCCGCGGGGATCCCGCGGCCCTCCTGGAGTATGACGGCCGCCCTGTACAGGCCCATGACGCTGCCGGCCTCTGCCGACCTCATATACCAATGGAAGGCCTTCTCCCAGTCCTGCTCCACGCCCTCCGCGTCGGAGTACATGAAGCCCAGGTTGAACATGGCCCGGGCATATCCCAGCTCTGCGGACCTCTCGTAGAGGGCCATGGCCTTCTCCAGATCCAGGGACAGCCCCGTCCCGTGGGCCCTCATGTGGCCCAGGTTGCACATGGCCTCGGCATTGCCACGGTCCGCGGCAAGGCCGAACCACCTGGCCGCCTCCCTCCGGTCCTGGACGACCCCGTCGCCCTTGAAGAACATGTACCCCATCGCCGCCTGCGCGTCGGGGTCTCCCGCCTTCGCTCTGGCCAGGACGTCTTCGAAGCCCATGTCGCCGGCCCCTGTGAGTGCGCCTGACGTAGATCTCTGGATGGTCTATGTACTTCCCCAGGTAGTAGAACGCCGCCAGGAACCCGTTGTACGCCGCATCGGAGTACAGCTTTATGACGCGGTCCTCGTCGTTCCCCAGGACCCCGTTCTCGTAAGACCTGGCGAGGAAGAACTGGGCATCCTCGGATCCGGCGGACGCCGCGCGGGCCAGCATGTGCATTGCCCTGGAATCGTCCCTCTTCACGCCGATCCCCTGGTGGAGCATCATGGCGATGGCGAACATCGCCTCCGGGCTCCCCAGCTCGGCCGCTTTCTCGTAATATGCGAACGCTCCCGCCTCGTCTCCGGACTCGAAGAACTCGTCGGCGAAGGCAAGGTCGCTGGCCCTGGCATCCACCTCCTTCTGGGATTGCGACGTCATGAGCTTGTGGAGCCTCACCCCGTAGGCGTCCGGCTCGGCGCCGTCCAGTGCGGCCATTATCGAGTTCCAGCATATCGTGCACTTCTCGTGGCCCATGTCCACGCCGTACTTGTACCACCTGGCGGCCTCGATCGCATCGGGCTCGATCAGGTTCAGGCCGTACTCGTAGCTCATCCCGATCTTCAGGAACATCTCCCCGTCGCCGGAAATGGCCAGGGAAGAGAACCACGTCTCCGCCTCGGGAAGGGACTGCCGCACGCCCAGCCCGTGGGCGAGCATGTACCCGACCGAAAACCTGGCCCTGGGCACGCCCTGCCTGGCGGCCTGCTCGTACCAGCGGTACGACAGCTCAAGGTCCCTGGGCATGATGTAGCCGTAATTGTACTCGGAACCCAGCGTGGCCTGGGCCTCGGCGTTGCCGAAGTCGGCGGCGTGCTGAAGATGGTCAAGGTAATGGGCGACGTTCCTCGTCACGTGCTCGCCCTCGATGTACATCTTGGCTAGCTCCCAATGGGCGCGGGGGCATCCGGCGGATGCGGCGCGCTCGTACCAGCGGACGGCAAGGGGCATATCCTGCATGAGCTCCTTGCCGGTCTGATAGAAGTACGCCACCGCAAGGCATGCGTACGGGTCGCCGGCATTGGCGTCCTTCTTAAGGGTGTCTTTCACCAGGATCTCTCCGTCTTCATCTTGTTGAGCAGGGCTATCGCATCGGGGTCGCCCTGCTTGGCGGCCATGTTGAGGAAGCGCTTGGCCTTCATGTTGCTCTTGGGGACGTACTTCCCCTCGTAGTAGAGCTTGCCCAGGTAATACTGGGCCTCGTAATAGCCGGTGTCCGCGGCCTCGTTCAGCAGCCTCAGGCCCTCCTCGATGTCCTGCTCGCATCCCGTGCCGGTGACCTTGAACATCCCCAGGAACGACTTCGCCGCAGGATGCCCCTGGTCGGCGGCCTGGTCGAACCACATGGCCGCCTCGTCCACGTCCTTCTCCGTGCCCCTCCCCTCGTAGTAGAAGCATCCGAGGCAGTACTGGGAGTTGACCTCGCCCATCTCGCCGGCGTCCCTGAAGTACTTGAGGGCCGTCTTCTCGTCCTTCTCGAAGTAGTACCCGGAGCCGTACATGCATCCGAGGGCGTACTGGGCGTACCCGTTGCACCTGTCGGCTGCGACCTGGAACCACTTCGCCGCCTTGGCGTAGTCCTTGGGGACCATCTGCCCTTCGAACGACATATTGGCGAAATCGACCATGGCCTGCTGGTATCCGCCCTCGCAGGACTTCTCCAGCCATTTCACGGCCATGGACGGGTCCCTCGGGACCCCCTGGCCGTACGCATAGAGCATGCCTATCTGATACTGCGCTTCGGCATGGCCGTGCTCGGCGGCAAGCCCGAACATCCTGGCAGCCTCCCTGTCGTCGGTGTAGCGGGTCTTCGGAGCGGAATGGATGCATCCCATGGCGAACTCCGCGTCGGGATCGTCGGCATCCACGGCCTTCTCGTACCAGGCTACCGCGCTGGCGAGGTCGGGCTCGGTATAGCAGAGGCCCTCGTCGTACATCCTTCCGATGCGGTACATGGCGCGCCCGCATCCGTTGTCGGCGGCGGCCCTGAGCCATCTCAGAGCCTTGTCGCGATCCTTCGCGACGCCTTTCCCCATGAGGTACATGAACCCGATGGTGTCCTGCGCCTCGACATCGTCGTTCTCGGCGCAGACCGTGTAGAACCTGATGGCCTCGGCATGGTCCTTCTTGACGCATTCCGAGCCGTTGTCGTAGAGCTGGAAGAGCTTCCTGCAGGCATCGGTGTCCCTCTGCTCGCCCCTCAGCCTGAGCTCCAGGACCTTCTCCAGCAGCTCCGGCTCGTCGCGCTCCATCTCTCCGCGGACGATGTCCGCGGGACGGTAGCCTGCCGCGGCTGACAGGGCCATGGCCTCGGACGCGGTCTTGCGGTCCTGAGGGCAGCCTTTGCCGAGGTAGAGGAAGAGGGCGTGCAGGTACTGCGCGTCGGGATCCCCCTGCGAAGCGCCGGCCTCCGCTTCGGAAGCGGCGCGGCGAAGGTCGAAATCGGGGGAAGCGCAGTCCAAATACCTGCGGGACGGGGCGAAGTATCCGCCGTCCATGCTCGTTGACTGGGACATGAGCCTTCCCAATGCAAGGACGATATTAATCCTTGCGAGGGAAGCCTTCTACGGAGCGAAGGCATCCCGTTCCGGCAAGAGTGGGCGCAACAGGAATGGCCGGGGCTGAGGTGTAGTTACAAAACAGGCCGATGTAGTTATACAGAGGGGGTCGAAACGGGCGAACCACTATGGAG
>CAVHMZ010000123.1:14274-27592 GCA_963637225.1 Segatella hominis | reverse complement strand
AGTTACAAAACAGGCCGATGTAGTTATACAGAGGGGGTCGAAACGGGCGAACCATTATGGAGGGATGGCAAGTCCATGGAAGCATGATGCCGTTAGGTGCGGGAGAACCGCCGCTGAGAGAACTGTCCGATGGAAGCATGCTCCGGGCCGAGACGACAGCCTCGGCCGGACATAGAGGAGATCCGTCTGCAGATCGCCGCGGCCATGGAAAGGGTCCGAGGATCGAACCTCACGAAGGAAACGCCGTCAGACAAAAGCCATTATCAACCCGCGAAGAGTTGTCAGAAAAGATGAAGCAGGTGGACACTCGCGGGCTCTCGTTCGCGGAGCTCCGTAAAAGGAACAAGTACTATGTGGACAAAACGCTCCTCATAAAGGACATTCTTGGTTCCAGCGACAGCGGAGTCTATCTGTTCACCCGCCCCCGCAGGTTCGGGAAGACCACCAACCTGACAATGCTGGATGCCTTCTTCAACATCAACTACAAGGGGAATACCTGGTTCGACGGGCTGGAGATCTCCAACCATCCGGAGTACGAGAAGTTCAAGAACGCGTTCCCTGTGATGTATCTGGACTTGAAGGACGTCAAAGCCCAGACTTATGAAGAGCATATCTCAATCATGAAAGGGATCCTCAGGGATCTGTTCGACAAACACCGTTACCTGTTGGATTCCGAATGCATGCATGATGATGACAAGATGATCTTCAGCCAGGTCCTCACGATGACCATTGACAGAAGCCTTATCGCATATTGCATGAAATTCCTGTGCAGGAAGCTGGAGGCATATCACGGCAAGAAGGTCGTGGTCCTCATCGACGAATACGACCGCGCAGTGTCGGATGCATTCGGATCCGAATCCCACCAGCCCATGATGGAGCTTCTGGGAAGCGTGATGTCCACCTTGCTCAAGAGCAACGAATCCCTCCAGATGGCCTGCGTCACCGGCGTGATGCAGGTTGCCAAGGCGGGGATGTTCTCCGGCTTGAACAATGTGGAGGTCAACAACATCTTCTCGGCAATGAGCGACGAGAGGTTCGGGTTCACGGAACGCGAGGTGAAGCAGATCCTCGCGGAATTCGGATGCCCGGAGAAGTTCGACGAGGTCCGCGAATGGTACGACGGATACCGCTTCGGAGATGCCGAAGTGTACAACCCGTACAGCATCATGTGCTATGTGCTTTCAGGATTCGTTCCCGACGAGTACTGGGGGCTGTCCGAGAACACGGCGATCAACTATCTCTTGAAAGACCTGGGGGACGATGATTGCGGCACGATCCTGTCCCTTGTGTCGAACGGGACGGCTGTCGCGGAACTGTACCGTAAATTCGACTACAAATCGATTGCAAGATCGGGACAGCCGCTGTTCAGCCTGATGGCCATGGCAGGGTATCTGAAAGCCGTTCCCAGGGACGACGGGAAATTCGAGGTCTCCATCCCGAACAACGAGGTCCAAAAGATCGTCGACAAGATGATGAGGGAGACGTACCCGATATCGGACTCCGACTTCAGCGGATTCTGCAGGGCGCTGCTGAACGAGGATTCCGGGACTCTGATTGGGATCCTCCAGGACATCATGAAGAACGCGAGCTACATGCACCTGGACGAGTACACGTATCAGGCAGTGGCCATGACCCTGATGACGGGGCTTCGCAGCATGTACGACGTGAAGGTGGAGCCCGAGTCCGGCAACGGAAGGGCGGACATAATCCTGAGGCCGAGATCAGAAGATCGCAGATGCATCATAATCGAGATCAAGAGAGCGCAGAACGAGGAGAGCCTCGGCGCAGAAGTAGAGGATGCCATCGCCCAGATACACAGGAAGAGGTACTATCTCGGCATGCCCGGGAAGGTCACGCTCCTGGGACTGGCGTTCTGGATAAAGATCCCCAGAGCCCGCTTCGAGGTCATCGACAACGGGCCCAAAGGAACGGCGATGCTTGCCGTCGATCCGAACAGGGAAGCTGGTTGTTAAGAATCAGACAAGCCCCAGGAAATACTTGTGCACGGTCCTGTCCGACGTCAGCTCGGGATGGAACGCGCAAGCGACCTGGTTCCCGCAGCCGACTGCTACCGGGTACCCGTCATAGATGCAGAGCGGTTCCACGCCATCTCCGCATGACTCCACCCTCGGGGCGCGGATGAACTCCAGGGGGATCTCCTTCCCCTGAAACTCCCCTACTGCGGAGAAGCTCCCCAGCTGGCGCCCGTAGGCGTTCCTCTTGACCGAGATGGGCAGGGTGGCGAAATGCGTGATCCCGCCCTCCACGCCCTCGGCGAGGAGGATCATCCCGGCGCAGGTCCCCAGGACAGGGGTGCCGGACGATATCAGCGACCTGATCCTGTCGAACATGCCCAGGTTCCTGATCAGCTTGCCCATGACAGTGCTCTCCCCTCCCGGGAGGACTATCCCCTCAGGGGCATCGTCCAGGTCCGACCTCCTGCGGATCTCGAACCACTCCGCCCCCAGGTCGGAGAGGACGTCCTCGTGCTCCCCGAAGGCCCCCTGGACCGCGAGGATGCCGATGCGGCTCATTGGCCGCGCTCCGCCATCTTGATGTTCTCGAGCTTCTCGATCTCGTCCTTGTTGATCCCGACCATGGCCTCTCCGAGGTCTTCGGAGACTTCGGCCAGGACCTTGGGGTTCTTGTAGTCGGTGACGGCCCTGACGATGGCGGCAGCCCTCTTCTCGGGGTTGCCGGACTTGAATATCCCGGACCCGACGAAGACCCCGTCGGCGCCGAGCTGCATCATGAGCGCGGCATCGGCGGGAGTGGCGACTCCGCCGGCGGCGAAGTTGACGACAGGCAGCTTCCCGTTCTCGTGGACGTGCTTCGCCAGGTCCAGAGGGACCTGGAGCTGCTTAGCGTACTCGTAGACCTCGTCGTTCCTGATGGCCTTCAGCTCGGCGATCTGCTTGTTCATGGCCCTCATGTGGGAGACCGCCTGGACGACATCCCCCGTTCCGGGCTCGCCCTTGGTCCTGATCATGGAAGCTCCCTCTCCGATCCTCCTGAGCGCTTCCCCGAGGTCCCTGGCGCCGCAAACGAAGGGCACCTTGAACTGCGTCTTGTCGATATGGTAGACATCGTCGGCCGGAGACAGGACCTCGGACTCGTCGATGTAGTCGATCTCGATGGCCTCGAGGATCTGCGCCTCGACGAAGTGTCCGATCCTGCACTTGGCCATGACAGGTATGGAAACGGCTTCCTGGATGCCTTTGATCATCTTGGGATCGGACATCCTGGACACTCCTCCGGCGGCCCTGATGTCTGCAGGGATCCTCTCGAGGGCCATGACGGCGCACGCGCCGGCGGCCTCGGCGATCCTGGCCTGTTCCGGAGTGGTCACATCCATGATGACCCCGCCTTTGAGCATCTGAGCCAATTCCTTGTTCAGTCCGTACCTGTTCTCGCTTGCCATGTTATCACCCGCTCTCTGCTTCGTATGAGCGGCGAAACGGGCTATCGGCACCTCGGTTATATATTTTCCTACAATTCCCATAGGAATTGACGCCGAGTCCCGCCCCGCATGGAACGAGGATGTCCAGGCTCTCCTCTGCTCTGATAGCATCCTTTATAAACGGACTATGATTTCCCTCGGACATGACCGAGAACACGGAGAATATGCCGCCCGTCGAATGGGCTAAGTTCGTTCTCCGCAACCGCAGGGACGACCGGTACATGGACGCTTTCTCCATACTGTCCAGGTTCTCCAGGGAAGGCGACCCCGATGCGATGTACTTCCTCGGCCTGATGTACGCCCGCGGACAGGGGGTCCCTAAGGACTACGACGCGGCGGCATCCTGGTTCGTCAGGGCTCACGAACTCCATCATGCCGGGGCCACCTATTTCCTGGGGAAGATGCACGCCACCGGCGTCGGGCTCTCCAAGGACTCCAACAAGGCCATGGCATACTTCGAGGAATGCTCGGGCGTCGATGCCAGGGCGCAGTATGAGATCGGGCTGCTCTACTTCAACGACGACCAGATCAAGCACGACTACAAGAGGTCCGCGGAGTGGATGGAGAAGGCGGCATCCAACGGCCATGCGGAGGCCCAGTTCATGCTCGGGCAGTTCTACAAGAACGGCGTCGGCGTCGAGAAGGACCCCGACGAATGCGTCAGGTGGCTGACGAAAGCTGCTTTGAGCAGGCACACTGGCGCTCAGATCCTCCTCGGCAATATGTACAGGCTTGGAGACGGCGTCCCTGCAGACAGGGACGAGTCCGACAAGTGGTACGACATGGCTGACGGCAAGAGCAACGTCGCCTGAAAGTCGCAGGCCAGATGGCCATCTGCACCTGGTGAAGAGAGCCTTTGTTTTTGCCGTTTGCGCCCAACGCATCGCTGGTAGTTCTCCTTGAACTTGCGGATGATCTCAGGATCGTTGAAGCTGAGATCAGGGAACTTGATCTGGTACGGCTTGCCGTTCTCGAGCACATCCTCGAGAGCCTTCGCCTTCTCGGGCGTGTCGATTATCATGTCCTCGTAGAATGATTCCGTTGCCATGCCTTCACCATGACGAGCAATTCTTCGAGCATTTATAAAGGCGTGCCTGTTTCAGCCCTGAAATATAACTACAATCGACTTTTCGAACCCGAAAACAGCGTTAATGACATCGAAGAAGGCAGGGGGATCCCCTGCCTGTTTGGGCTTCACTTGAGGCCGACGATCCTTCCGTCGTCCAGAAGGTCCATCCTCATCGCGGCGGGCACCTTGGGCAAGCCGGGCATGAGGGTGAGCGTCCCGCAGATCGGGACCACGAACCCTGCTCCGGAGGACAGCTGGACCTCCCTGACGTTGAGGATCCATCCTCTGGGGGCCCCCTTCTTCTTGGAGTCGTCGGTCAGGGACGCCTGCGTCTTGGCGATGCACACTGGCAGCCTCCCGAAGCCGTCCGCCTCGATCTGGGCGATGGCCTTCTCGGCGGCCGCGGAATAAGTCACCGATCCGGCGCCGTAGATCTTCGTGGCGACCGCCTCGATCTTCTCCTTTATGGATGCCTCGTCGGGGTACAGGAACCTGAAGTCGGGGTTGGAGTTCTCAAGCGCGTCCAGCACGGTGCCGGCCAGGTCGACCGCTCCCTCTCCTCCCTTGAGGAACGCGTCGGAGAACGCGACCCTGACCCCGAGCTCCCTGCAGTGGGCCATGACAAGGTCCATCTCCTCCCGGGAGTCGTGCTCGAAGTGGTTGATCGACACGACGATGGGGAGCCCGTAGGAGGACATATTCTCCACGTGCTTGTCCAGGTTGCACAGCCCCTTCTTCAGGGTCTCGATGGTCAGGGTCTCGGGCTGGTCCAGGATGCCGCCTCCGTGGGTCATGAGGGCTCTGATCGATGCGACGACTACGACGCAGTCGGGCCTCATGCCGGACTGCCTGCAGACGATGTCCATGAACTTCTCTCCGCCCAGGTCGGAGGCGAAGCCCGCTTCGGTTATGACGTAGTCCCCGAGCTTCAGGGCGGCCTTGGTGGCGATGATGCTGTTGGTTCCGTGGGCGATGTTGGCGAAGGGGAACCCGTGGACGAACACCGGCTCTCCCTCGAGGGTCTGGACCAGATTCGGGTTGATGGCATCCTTGAGCAGCACCATCATGCTCCCTACGCACTTCAGGTCGGCGACGGTGACCGGCTTGCCCTCGTAGGTGTAGGCGACGACCATGGCCTCCAGCCTCCTCCTGAGGTCGGCCCTGCCGGTGGCCAGGGCGAGGATGGCGGAGATCTCGGACGCGGATGTTATGAGGAATCCCGTCTCGTGCGGCACTCCTCCGAGGATCCTGTCCTTGCCGAGGCCGGTGACGATGTTCCTGAGCTCGCGGGCGTTGATGTCCATCGCCTTCTTGAAGACGATCCTGGTGGGGTCGATGTTGAGGGCGTTGTCCCTGACGAGCTCGTTGTCGATGATCGCCGACAGGAGATTGTGCGCCGCGGTGACGGCGTGGATGTCCCCGGTGAAATGGAGGTCGATATCCCACATCGGATACACCTGGGAGTAGCCCCCGCCGGTGGCCCCGCCCTTGATCCCGAAAGTGGGCCCGATGGACGGCTCCCTGAGGGCCCCGACGACATTCTTCCCGAGCTTCCCCAGGCCCTGGATGAGCCCGATGGTGGTGACCGTCTTCCCCTCTCCTGCGGGGGTGGGGGTGATGGCGGTGACGACGACGAGCTTCCCGTCCTTCCTGTCCTTCAGCTTGCCGATGCTTGAGAGGGGGACCTTGGCGATGTGCTTGCCGTACATCTGAATCTCGTCCTCGGTGAGGCCGATCTTCGCGGCTACTTCGCGTATGTCCATGGCCTTTGCCGATTCTGCAATCTCGATGTCGTTCAACATATGATTCTGCGTACTGCGGAATGCATAAAAAAGGATAGGGTGGAGCATCTGGGAAGGCGAAGGTTTCCGGACGGATGCGGGCCAGTCGCGGACCGCATGTCCGCTTGCAGCGGAGATCGCCGGCGCAGAGGCCCTGATGTCCGCGCGCTCTGTAAGAAGGTTCAAATACCCCCGGGAATCCGCGGGCTGTGATGCCGGGGCGGCGAGCCGAGAGGCCCTCTGGAAAGCGGTCCCTTTTCTGAGCGGCTCCTGCGCGGAGCCGGCGGCGCTCTTACGACCCTGATGGAGGCTATTCCTGCAGTGCGGACTCCCCATCCCAGCTCAATACTTCAGCCAAACTAAATTTTTTTAAGCAAAGCTAAATTTATATACATTTAGGGAATCCTCAACATCATGAATCCAAGCACCTGCGCTGCATCGGACATGCACGGCCGCACGTTCGTCGCAAATGGCATGCCCGCCTCGCCGGGGATCCCCGTGTCCATGGCCAGGGTCGGCGAGGCCGGTACGGTCGTCAGCATCTCCGGGAAGGAGGAAGTGCGGAAGTACCTTGCAAGCCTGGGTTTCACGCCGGGCGCGAGCATCAAGGCCGTCAGCGAGGCCAGCGGCAGCGTGATCCTCGATGTGAGGGGATCGAAGATCGCCATCGACCGCAAGATGGCCACCAAGATACTGTTCTGCCCCGAGAGTTGATAGAATGAAGACATTGAGAGATGCCGAGGTCGGCTCCACCGTGAAGGTCGTGAAGCTTCACGGCGAAGGCGCCCTCAAGAGACACCTGATGGACATGGGCATCACCAGGGGCTGCGAGATCTACATACGCAGGGTCGCTCCCCTCGGAGACCCCGTGGAGATCACGGTGAGGGGCTACGAGCTTAGCCTCAGGAAAGGTGACGCAGAGAGCATAGAGGTCGCCTGACCTCCCTGCCGCGTCCCCGTATCTCCGCTGGAGCCCTTTTCCACACAAGCTGCCAGCGTGAGCTATGGACGGAGAGATAACTATGAGCTACACAATAGCATTGGCCGGCAACCCGAACAGCGGGAAGACCACCATGTTCAACAAGCTGACAGGCGCGAACCAGCGTGTCGGGAACTGGCCGGGAGTCACGGTCGACAGGAAGACCGGGAAGATCCGCGGCACCGACTACGAGCTGGTCGACCTGCCCGGGATCTACTCGATGTCCCCCTACTCGCCCGAAGAGATCGTGTCCAGGCATTTCCTGGTGAACGACAGGCCCGACGCCGTCATCAACATCGTCGACGCCACCAACCTGGAGAGGAACCTGTTCCTCACCTACCAGATACTCGACACGGGGATCCCCGCGGTCATCGCGCTCAACATGATGGATCAGGTCCGCAAGATCGGCGACCAGATCGACGTGGAGAAGCTGTCCAGGGAGCTGGGGTGCCCGATCGTCCCGGTCTCCGCGCTGAACGGAGAGGGCATCAAGGAGCTTGTCGAGGCCGTCGGCAATGTCTGCGGATCCGGAAAGGCCGCCGAGCCCCTGTTCTTCGGCGGCGACATAGAAGAAGTGATATCGGAGGCCCAGAGCGCCCTGAAGGGCAAGGTCCCCGACGAGGCCCTGAGGTTCAGCGCCGTAAAGCTGGTCGAGAACGACGAGGAGGTCTGCAGCGAGCACCCCGACGCCGTCCGGGCGATCGCAGGCGCAGTCAATAAGCTGGAGTCCGCCAAGGACGACGAGGCCGATTCGATCATCGCCGACGGGCGCTACACCAGGATCTCCTCGATCGTGGCCTCCGCCGTCAGGAAGGCCCCCCGGAAGGACGACGGGACCCTTTCGGACAGGATCGACAGGATCGTCACCTCCAGGATCTGGGGGATCCCCATATTCATCGGCATCCTCGCATGCATCTTCCTCGGGGTCATCGGATTCTCCACATACAACGATTCGTTCAGCATCACCGGCATCGGGACATGGTGCACCGACTGGCTGAACGGGTTCATCGAGGATCCAGTCCAGTCCGGCCTGGAGTCGTGGTGCGCCGACGCCGGCGTCAGCGCGGCCATGACGGACCTGCTCGTGAACGGAATCGTCGGAGGAGTCGGAGCCGTCATAGGCTTCCTGCCCCAGATGCTCATCCTGTTCCTCGTCATGTGCATCCTCGAGGACATAGGGTATATGGCCAGGATCGCCTTTGTCATGGACCGCGTCTTCAGGCACTTCGGGCTCTCCGGGAAGTCGCTGATCCCCATCATCGTCGGTACCGGCTGCGGAGTCCCCGGGATCATGGCCTCCAGGACCATCGAGTCCGAGAGGGACCGCAGGATCACCGCCATGACCACCACCTTCATCCCCTGCGGAGCCAAGCTGCCCATCATCTCCATGATGGTCGCCTACGTCTTCGGAGGGAACGGCCTCATAGCCGTGCTCTGCTACGTCGTCGGAGTCGTGTGCATCCTGATCTCCGGAGTCATCCTGAAGAAGTTCAGGAAGCTGTCCGGGCCGGCCACTCCGTTCATCATGGAGCTGCCCCCGTACCACATACCCTCTGCAGTCAACATCGTCAAAGGCACCCTTGACAGGGGATGGGCCTTCGTGAAGAAGGCAGGGACCATCATCCTGCTGGCATCGATCCTCATCTGGCTGCTGTCCCACTACGACGGGTCCTTCAACTATCTCACCGAGGACGAGATGGGAGATTCCATCCTGGCCGCAATCGGAGGCGCCCTGCATTGGATCTTCGTGCCCCTCGGATGGAGCGAGACCGGCGAGAACTGGGAGTTCACCGTCGGGGCCATCACCGGACTCATAGCCAAGGAGAACCTCGTGTCCACGCTCGAAGTGCTCATCGGAGACCAGGAGTCCATCGGCACCATGCTGACATACGCCGGCGGGCTGTCCCTGCTGTTCTTCAACCTGATCTGCGCCCCCTGCTTCGCCGCCATCGGCGCCATGCACAGGGAGCTCGGGTCCTGGAAGGACACCGGGATCGCCGTCGCATACCAGTGCATCCTCGCCTACTGCGTGGCCCTGGTGTTCTTCGGCATCGTCGGTTGCTTCGGCGGAATGAACGAGGTCAACGGAGTCGACTACGGCGCCCCGATAGGGAGCGCCATCGCCGCCATCGCCGTGATCGCGGTCTTCGCCTACATCCTGTGGGCCAAGGACCCATTCAAGCAGCTCGACGGAGCCGGGGAGGAGTGCCGATCATGAACGGCAACCTCGTCGTCGGGCTGGTCATCGTCCTGATGGTGGCCGCCGCCGTCTACGTCCTGTACAGGAACAGGCGCGCGGGCAAGTGCAGCTGCGGCTGCAGCTGCGGAGCCTGCGGCAGATGCGGAGGCGCCGCCAAGGCCGAGGACTGCTGCGATTGCGACAAGAAGGAGGAGTGATCCTCCCCGCCGCCGCAGGGCGGCGGACCCCTTTCCGAGAAACAGGCTCTGCGGCCTTCTTCCGGCAGGATGTTCGCATGACTCGAACCTCCTGCCGTATGCAGTTTTATACTCCCTGCAGAGTCGCGCCTTCATGAAGTACAGATGCCCCACGTGCGGCTATATCTACGACGAAGAGAAGCAGGGAGTCAAGTTCGCCGACCTGCCCGACGACTGGTGCTGCCCCGTCTGCGGAGAGCCCAAGTCCGAGTTCGTCCCCCTGGACGACTGACCCTCATGGCCTGTTCGTCATTGATCTGGATGATCTGAGCGTTCTGACGGCGGCGAAGGTCTTGGACAAGCTCCAGGGCCATCTCGTTGCCCGCGGCCGCGGCCCGCCCGAAGAGCTGGAAACCCTTTTCCGGATCCTTCTCCGTCCCTATCCCTTCGAAGCACATCCTCCCTGCCATGAACAGGGCGTCCGCATCGCCGGTCTCGGCGACTTCGGAATAGAGCCTGAACGCCTCCGCCTTGTCCTCCTTCGCCCCGTGCCCTTCGTAGAGCATGGTGGCGAGGTTGAACTTGGCCGGCATGAAGCCCTGGTCGGATGCGGAGCGGAACCACTTAACGGCAGCCTCCGGCCCTCCCTCGGCCTCTCCGTCGCGTGCGAGGACGGCCATCTTGAACATTGCTTCTGGAACGCCCTGCATCGCGGCCATGCGGAACATGCGGACGGCTTCCTTCCCGTCCTTCTCCGTTCCGATGCCCTCTGAGCACATGTAACCGACCTTGAACATCGACAAGGGGTCGCCGAGGTCGGCCGCCTTCCTGTACCATCCGTAGGCATTCGCGGGATCCTGCGGAACGCCGTATCCGTAAAGGTATATCCCGGCGATCTCCGGGAACGCGTCCGCCAGCCCGGCCTCGGCGGCCTTCTCGAACCAATGCCTGCACGCCTCCGGATCCTCGGGGATGCCGGGAACCCCGGAATAGGCCACACCGAGCCTGTACATCGCCGGCGGATGCCCCGCCTCGGCTGCCACCTTGTAGAGATCCAGCGCTCCGGGCAGATCCTGCTCGGTGCCTATGCCCGAGGCCTTGAGCTCGGCCATCCCGAACACTCCGTTCGGGAACCCCTGCGCCGCAGCTTCCGAGAACAGC
This sequence comes from Segatella hominis, assembly GCA_963637225.1. GTDB lineage: Archaea > Thermoplasmatota > Thermoplasmata > Methanomassiliicoccales > Methanomethylophilaceae > Methanoprimaticola. Next base: position 16,766 of record CAVHMZ010000123.1, on the reverse strand, counting down.
CGGTACGCTTCGGCAGGGTCTTCGGGGTAGATGTCCACGGCTTCTTGGCAGAGCTCCATCGGGTCTTTCATGCACGGCCGATGCGGCGGAGACGTATAGTTGTTGCCGACGGCCGCATTCCGCTTCTTCAGCTTCCGGGGTTGATGAGGGATGAGCAGATGATGCATCCATCGACTATGTACAGGCATGATGGTAGAGTGCCCGGGATCCGAAACAGCCTGAGATCCATGGCTGCAGACTAGCATCCTGCCTCATACGGGGATGTCTGATGCCTCAAACGAAAACGGTTCGGATGCGCCGGCCGCGTCGTCTTCCAGAAGCGGTTACGTCCAACCACGTTCCTGGTATGCCGATCATCAGCCCCGGAAGCCGAAGAACGCGATGCCGCTCCGTGCCGCAGCCTCAGGCACGAAATCTACATTTGAAGCTGCATCGAGGCCCCGCTTATATACCGGCCACCGACATTACAATCATTACCCACATTGAAAACATTACAACCATTACAATCGACATTACAAATACCTGCAACGCTTACGGGAAGATGCATGCCTTGCATGCAGGAAATGGAAATGGAACGCGTCGAGATATTCGTCGATCTGAACAATGTGGAAGAGAGCATGAGCGTGTACAAGAAGAACGGATTGTACCTCGATTACTCCCGTCTCATACAGCTGCTGACCGATGGGACGATCTGCGTGGGGGCGAGCTTCTACGACTCCACCCCGAACAAGGGCCAAACGCAGATGACGAGCCTGCACCGCCGTCTGAGAAGAGCCGGCCATAACCTTGTCCTGAAGAAGCCCGCGGCCGTCGAGTACAACACTGTGAGGACATGCGTGCAGAAGGTGGTGGACACGTCGCTTTGCGTGGATGTCGTTTCGCATGCCTACGAGGACCTTTACGATACAGCCATCATAATCTCCGGCGACAGGGATATGCGCCCCTCGGCGGAATGCGCCGAACGGCTCGGCAAGAAGGCCGTGTTCGCCGCAATGTACGATGCGATGTGCCCCGACATCAGGAACAGGGACGGCACCCTTGTCCTGGACGAGATGTTCGTGCTGAGGTCTGCGGACTGCCGCAGGCCCGACGACACCCAGAGCATCGCTTCGTTCTACACGGGAGAGGTGGTACGCGATGAGGTTTGAGGGCCGCGGAAAGGGGAGAGGCCCCTACACCCCTCCCGGGAACGTGAAGAAGAGGAAGAAGCCCTCCGACGAGGGGATCAGGGACCTGGGCCCGAAGAGGGACCTCGGGAGCATGATCGACCTGGCCTTCGCCGAGAAGGGCGGGGTCCTGTCAGCAGTTCTGGAAGGGATGCCCGTCCTGCTGTCCCCCGAATCACTGAAGGAGGTCTCCTCCGGAGAGACGTGGAAGTGCATGGTCCAGGCAAACGTGATGACTCATCGCCTCGAGGCCTTCCCCTGCGCCTTCGTCTCATCGGCGCCCGCCGCGGTCGAGAAGGCCCCTGCCGGTCCCGCGGAAAGGCCCAAGAGAGAGCCCATGCCCGAGATGCCCGCCGCGCCGGCCGTGACCGCGCCCGATTCCAGGCAGACGATGACGATCAGGCAGCTCAAATCCGACAACGAGCGCCTGGAGAAGGAGAACAGCGGGCTCCGCGAAGAGCTCAGGAAGATGTCGGGCACCAACTCCGTCCTCTGCGCCCAGGTCAACGCCCTGAACAGGAAGTCCGAGCCCATGGCATCCCTGACGGCCGAGTCCGAGATCATGTCCCTCAGGGACACCGTCGAGTCGCAGGACCTGGAGATCTCCCGGCTGAGGAAGAAGCTGAAATCCCTGGGCATCGATGACCTGTCCGTCACGCCCCGTCTCCCCAAGGTGCCCAGGGCGACCCTGACCAGGCCGTCCACCATCAGATGCACCGTGCTCCCCGACGGAAGGTACACCGCCCTGGTCAATCCCAGGAAGTGCATGCTGAGGATAATCCCCGACTCCGACGGGAGGGTGGCATGCGCCGGCGGCACCGTGCACCTCGGGGGCCTGTCCATGTTCTCGAAGTTCGAGAAGCCCAGGCCCCTGGAGATGAGGGAGCTCGGCGACGGGATCCAGCTGACGATATGAGGATGACAGCATGACCAAGTACTCCAACACAAGGCTCGCGCAGTTCGAGAACTGCCCTTACGCGTACAACCTGAAGTACAACGAGAAGGTAGAGACGCCGTACACCACCATCGAGGCGTTCATGGGCACCAGAGTCCACGAGGCGCTGGAGAAGCTGTACACCGACCTCCAGAACGACAAGCTCGACAGCCTGGAGGAGCTCCTCGCATTCTACGACGACAGATGGTTCTCCGAGTTCGACCCGGGATGCACGATCAACAGCTCCCCCTACACCGACGACGAGCAGATGGAGATCGGAGAGGACTGCATCGCCCGCTACTACAAGTCCAAGGCCCCCTTCGACGACATGTCGATATTCGGGCTGGAGACAGACGACGAGCTCCTGCTCCCGGACGGGAACACGTATTCCG
>CAVHMZ010000123.1:0-14264 GCA_963637225.1 Segatella hominis | reverse complement strand
TGCTGACGGCGCCTACTGCGTCTGCGACTACAAGACCTCTTCGAGGATGAAGTCTCAGCTCGAGGCGGACACCGACCGCCAGCTGGCGATGTACGCCCTCTGGGTGAAGCGCAGGTACGGCATGGGCGCCAGGGTCAGGATGGTTTGGCATATGCTGAAGTTCGGCGAGGACGTGGAATCCGAGAGGACGGCGTCCGACCTGGAGAGGTGCGAGAGGCAGGTGGTGGACCTGATAAGGGACATCGAGTCCTGCAGGGAGTGGCCGACGAGGGAGAGCGCCCTCTGCGACTGGTGCACCTACAGGCACCTGTGCCCCCTGTTCCGCCGGGAGGACGGCGGGGACATCGTCTGAGCAGGAGAAAGGGTCAGATATTTACTGCTGGAGAGCATAGCCGGGAACCATGAAAGGGCCGTTAGTGACAGCCGCGGCAGCCCTGGCCGCGATCCTCATCGTGCTTTCCCTGCTGATCACGGTGCTCCCGGATATGGTCGAGACCATCGGAGCGATCGCGGGAGCAGTCGCCGTTGCCGTCGTCGTGGTGATGGTCGCCATCCTCGTCAAGACCCGGAAGGCGGTCCAGTGAGCCGGGACGAATGCGCCTGCGAGGCCCGTGAGGTTCATTCCGATGCCATCGAATCTGCGAAGCGGTTCATGCCCGAGCCGCCGATGGTGGAGGGCCTCTCCGATTTCTTCAAGCTCTTCAGCGACCCCACCAGGGTCAGGATACTCCTGGCCCTGGACGCCGGGGAGCTGTGCGTCTGCGACATCAGCGAGGCCCTGGACATGACCATGTCCGCCGTCTCCCATCAGCTCAGGCTCCTGAGGGACGCCCACCTGGTTCGGAGCAGGAAGGAGGGGCGCTCGGTCTTCTACAGCCTCTGCGACGAGCATGTCAGGATCGTCCTGGAGATGGCTTTGGAGCACGTCTCCGAAGGCCCCGAAGAGTGACTGCGGAATCCGCAGAGCATGGTTCCCGGAGCCGGATTTTCCCGTCTCCGAAAGCGGTTTCTGCGGATTTCGCAGCGCGCGCATGAACGTTAAAATAGCAACAGGCCATTACGAAATCCGATGGGACATGAAGGTTGGAATTGACCTCGGAACAACGTACTCTGCAGTATCGACCTATGACAAGAAGACCAGCAAACCGGTGATGATCAAGAACGCCTTCGGCAAGGAGATCACGCCGTCCGTCATCTGCTTCCTGGAAGACGGGGACATCCTCGTCGGAGAGGATGCCAAGGACATGCAGGCCAACGGCGCCGGGATCAACGCCGCGGCCTTCAAGAGGAACATGGGAGACGGAACCACCGCCGTGAGCTTCAACGGCAAGGACTACACCTCCGAAGAGCTCAGCGCGATGCTCCTCAAGCACCTCATCGAGGATGCCGAGAAGACGACCGGCGAGAAGATCACCGACGCGGTCATCACCGTCCCCGCATACTTCAACGATTTCCAGAGGAAGGCCACCATCCGTGCGGGAGAGTCCTGCGGAGTGAAGGTCCCGAAGATCATCAACGAGCCCACCGCCGCCGCCATCTCCTACGGCTACAAGCACTCCAGCGACAAGACCGTCATGGTCTACGACCTGGGCGGAGGCACATTCGATGTCACCATCGTCAGGATCTCCAAGGGGAACATCGAGGTCATCGGAACCGAGGGGAACCACATCCTCGGAGGAAAGGACTGGGACGCGGCCATCGTCAAATATGTCTGCGACCAGTTCATCGACGAGTACGACGTGGATCCCAGGGACGACCTGGCCACCAAGAACGAGCTCATCGTCGCCGCGGAGGGGTACAAGAAGACCCTCTCCGTTGCAGAGAACGTCCTCATCAACCTCAACTACGAGGGGTTCAGCGCCAAATACACCCTCACAAGGGCCGAGTTCGAGTCCATGACCGAGCACCTGCTCTCTGCGACCAAGGACGTGTGCATCAACCTCATCCAGGACCTCGGGATGTCCTGGACCGACATCGACGAGATCCTCCTCGTAGGCGGATCCACCAGGATGCCGGGAGTCGCCAGGTTCCTCAGGGACCTGACCGGCAGGGAGGTCATCGCCCACACCGACACCGACCTCGCGGTCGCGAAAGGGGCAGCCATCACCGCGGAGCTCTACTGCAGCACCGCCACCGGCCTCAGGGCCATGCAGATCGCGGACGTCACCGCCCACAGCCTCGGAGCCCTCTCCGTCAGCCAGGACGGCAGGAAGTACGTCAACGAGACGATGATCAAGAGGAACTCAAAGGTGCCGGCCACATTCCGCAAGCAGTTCCAGATAAAGCAGGGCAACATGACCGACAAGATCGAGGTCTACACCCTCCAGGGAGAGTCCAGGGTTCCTCTGGACAACAACATCCTGGCCAAGGTTGTCATCAGCGGCTTCTACAACAGGGGCCAGGGCGTAATCGTCGACATCCAGTACAACTACGACGAGAACGGGGTCGTCAACATCACCGCCTACCAGGATGGAGAGCCCCTGGAGGTCGTCGCCGAGCCCGTGCCCGAAGACGTCTCATGGATGGGCGGCAGCCCCGGCGACAACCGCGGGGACAGCGACATCCTGAAGAACATCGCCATCTGCGTGGACCTGTCCAGGAGCATGGAGATGGGCCCAGCTGGAGAGACGCTCCCGATCGATGCCGCCAAGCAGTCCATCCGCGACTTCGTCACAGCCCTGGCCGGCGAGAACACCTACTTCTCGCTCATCGGGTTCGGAGACAAGATCAAGGTCGTGCAGGAGCTCACGAACGACCCCCGCGTAATCCTGGGGTCCATCGACGACCTGAAGGTCAAGATGGTCGGGAGAGGGACGGACGCCAGCCCGCTGGACACCGCCCACATGATCCTCGGCGGAAAGCCCGGAGTGGGCATCGCCGTGGTCCTCACGGACGGCATCTGGGGGAAGAAGGACAAAGCCGTCGAGCAGGCCATGAGCTGCCGCCAGGACAGCATCAAGATCATCGCCGTCGGATTCGGCGAGGCGGACACCTCGTTCCTCAGGCAGATCGCCACAGTGGAGCAGGGCGCCCTCTACACCACCATCGACAGGATGGGAGAGACTTTCGGCACCATCGCCACGGCCATCTCGTCCGGCGAGATGGGCATAATCTCCAAGGACTGACCCGGGGACGGCATATGGCCAACAGACCGAACTACTGCCACCTCCTGGGGCTCAACCCCCTGAAAGAGGACAAGTACAACGCCGCCGCGATCGAGAAGCGGATCAAGGAGTGCGAGACCAAGTGGGCCAACGACTCCAACAGCAAGGAGAACGACTCCCAGAAGAGGTTCAAGTCCGGCAAGCTCCTCGAGATGGTCCCGGACATCAGGCAGGTCATGTCCGACCCGGTCCTGAAGAAGAAGGAGTTCGCTGACGGCAGGAAGTACCTGTCCGCCAAAGGGCAGAAGCTGAAGGCGGAATGCATCATCCTGCCCGACGGCTCCATGGTGGCGTTCAAGAAGAACGCCGAGAACTTCATCAAGCAGCTCTACTGGAAGGATGTCACCGCAGACGACCTCATCAAGGCCCTGGGGATGAGACAGGACCCGCCGAAGCCCCCCGTGGGGACGAACGTCGAGAACGCCTTCAAGGCCGTGCAGGCCGTCGAGTGCTACACCGCGGTCGACGTGCTCAACAGCCTCATCGAGCACCCCGGGCTGGAGATCAGGGCCACGCCCCTGACCGACGGGAGCAGCCCCGCCCAGATCAAGAGCGCCTTCGATGCCTGCGAGAAGAGGATCAACAGCATCCGCCCGGGGACGCTCACGTCCCAGGACTCTTACATCCAGACGCTCAGGGCCATAAAGCTGGTCCTCGACGACAAGAGCCTGGCCGAGCTGCATATGTACGGCAGGTGCCAAGAGGCCATGGCGCCCGTGATGGACACGATGGCCGAAGAGTACTCCAGGCAGTTCACCAGGAAGTACATCGACGACCTGGTCAAGGCCCATATCGCGAAAGGCCTGGACTACGACATGTGCCTGCAGATCCTCGAGGTGTTCTGCTACAAGAAGAAGCTCCCGGCCAACTTCTCGAAGACCGAGAGCGTGCTTTCCAGATGCCCCCACTGCGCCATGATGGTCGAGAAGGGGCCCAACACCTTGTTCTGCCCCCTCTGCGGGAAGAAGTTCAACACCATGTGCCCCAAGTGCGGCACCGTCCAGGAAGCCACCAACACCGTTTGCATCGGATGCGGGCTCAACTTCAGGGATGCGGAGGCCAAGGCGTCCAGGTACGCGATGGACTTCCGCCAGCACATGAGCAAGGGGAAGGTCTCGTCTGCCGCCAGGAGCCTGGACCTCCTCAAGGACATCAGCCCCGGATACAGCGGGATGAACGCCATGGAGAGAGACTTGGGCGTGGCCCAGGAGGATCTCAGGTCCAGGCGCAAGCTCATCATGGATTCTGCCGACAAGAAGATGCTCTTCAAGGCCAAGTCCATATCGGAGGATCTGATGCTCAGGTATCCCGAAGCGATCGCCGAGGATGCCGAGCTATCGCAGGTCTACGGCGAGAGCGTCGCGGCGTTCAACCAGGCCGAGCAGCTCTGCCAGAGGGCCGCTTCGGAGCCCAACAGGGCATCGCGCACGAGATACTACGTCCAGGCCGTCGAGGCCTGCAGGGACCATCCGACCGCGATGTCGAAGCTCAGGGAGAATCCTCCGCTGGATCCCGCGAGCCCGGCCGTCGAGGTCAAGAACGACTGCCTCGTGATCGATTTCACGGATTACGAGGACGCGGCGGACACGTCGTACTGCATCTACAGGTCCAAGGGCTCGTTCCCCGTCGTCACCGACGAGACCAAGCCGCTGGCAGAGATATCCGCAGAATCCCGCTCCTACTCCGACGGCTCCATGGAGCCCGGGGTCGAGTACTATTACAAGATCTACACCAAGCGCTACGGGGTCCTGTCGCGCTACTGCGCCCAGGCGGGCCCCGCTCTGGTGACCCCGAACGTCACCAGCTTCTCGGTGGACGAGATCCCCGGAGGCTTCAGGATCGACTTCACGAAGCCCCGCGGAGCATGCAAGGTCCGCCTCTGGAGGTCGCTGGACCCTGCCGGCGCCGACGCCATCGAGATCGCCCTCGGAGACGAGACCGTCTGCGACGACTACGTCGAGGGCGGCAGGAGATACTACTACATCGCCGCCACAGAGTACAGGATAGGCAACAGGACCGAGCTGTCGGGTGCCGAGACCAGGTGCGTGGAGGCCCATGTCAGGCCCAACCCTGTCAAGGACATCAGGATCAGGAGGGACGACAGGGACGGCTCCTACATAGCTAAATGGAGCAGGGATCAGAGCGCCGTCCTCTACCACACGCCCAGGAAGGTTCCTATCGACAGCGTCAACCTGAAGATGGACGATGTCAACGCATGGATGAAGCCCGTCGATGTGGTGGAGCTCCTCCCCGACGGAGTGCGCTTCCGCCTGCCGGAAGGAGCGATAGAGTACGTCTACCCGATCACCCAGATGGGCAAGCTGGCCATAAGGGGGATGGGGATATCCGTCTCCAACGCCAAGCCCTTCTCTGACCTCGACTACGCGATCAGCGGGAAAGACTGCGTCATGACCATGGCATGGCCGGAAGGCGCCAAAGCGGCGAAGATCGTCGTGTCCAACGACAGGGCCAAGAGCATCGATGATGCCACCGCCGAAGTCGTCGTGGTCAAGCGCGAGCAGTACATGAAGGACAAGCAGATCAGGATCGGCATGGGCCATCACTCCATGAGGTGCTTCAACGTCTACGCCATCTACGACGTCGACGGCATAGAGGTCAATGCCAAGGGAGTGGCGTTCGAGGCATACTCCGGGATCGCCAAGAAGGTCCGCTACACGGTCAAGCAGGAGAGGTCCGGCATCCGCCTGGGCTTCCAGACGGACAAGGACATCAAGGAGATCCCGCCGGTCGTCGCCGTCGTCGCCACAGCAGGCATCCCGCTGAAGAAGAGCGACGGCGGGCGCATCTACGAGTCCAACGGGACGGTCAAGCTCATAGACGGGAAGGGGGAGCTGTCCATCGCCTGCGACAAGACGGACACCTCCAAGATGAGGCTGTTCTTCGCGGACGACAGGGACTACAACATGTTCAAGCTCATCCACCCGCTCTACGGAAGGAGGGATTGACACGGCAAGGAAACAGAAGGAATCAGGCAGCACGCCGTACATATGCCCGTACTGCTTCTCCAAGGTGGACCTGAACAAGGTCCACTACATCTGCACAGGGGCCTCCTGCGCCAGGAACTTCGCTGCCATGTGCGCCAGCACCCGCAACGCGGACCTGGCCAAGTACAGGACCGAGGACGGGCTGAGCGAGGTCGAGTACGAGAGGACCCTGTCCCTCAGCAGGCCGCTGACCAACCCGGTGATCGCCAGCCAGCACATCGTCCGCAACGGCAGGGAGTGCGACGTCTGCAAGCGCCCGGTGTACACCAGGGTCTGCCCCACGTGCCATAACCTCATCCCTCTCGGAGCGGAAGATGACGGGAACAGGATCTTCGTCATCCTGGGGCCCAAGGGCGTGGGGAAGAGCCATTACATCGCCGTCCTCATCGACCAGCTCAGGAACTCCGTGTCCTCGGAGATCAACGGGGTCTTCAGCCCCGCCACCGACGGGACCACGGTGAAGTACCGCGACACGTACTACCACAGGCTCTTCGAGGAGAAGCGCAAGCTCCCTGCCACCAGGTCGTTCGAGAGCGACGACGCCGACAGGGAGCCGCTGATCTACTACCTCAGGATATTCGACCAGGACAAGCCGAAGGTGTTCACCTTCGCGTTCTTCGACACCGCCGGAGAGGACATAACCTCCGCGGGCAAGATCAGCGAGCTCAGCCTGGACAAGTTCATCTCCGAGGCGGCCGGCCTCGTCTACCTCGTCGACCCCCTGCAGAACAGGTACATCAACGCCCGCATCAGGGTGGAAGGGAAGCCGCCCGTCGGAGGGGAGGAGTCCGACATGCTCAACAACGTCTGCACGGCCATAAGGAACGCCGACAGGACGCGCGTCAGGAAGAAGAAGATCGACATCCCCATCGCGGTCTGCCTGACCAAGAGCGACGTGCTCTTCAAGAGCTCGGACGACGCAGAAGAGGATAAGGTTCTGTTCGGGCCCGGCTCCGCGCTCAAGATACCGAGGGAGCACGGCGGATACGACAAGGAGAACTTCGACCAGATCGACGCCGAGCTGGAAGAGTATCTGCGCAGGTGCATCGGAGATGGCTTCCTCAGGACGGTGGACGAGTTCTCCAAGCACAGGTTCTTCGCGTTCTCCGCGCTGGGCTGCAACCCCGTGAAGAGCGAGCTCCCCAGAGCGGTGACGCCGTTCAGGGTCGAAGACCCGTTCATATGGCTTCTCAACCTCCGGGAGGACGACTGATGGCAGAAGACAACAAGTTCATGAGGTTCCTCAAAGACGGCTTCCTGGACCGCCGCGACGAGGAGGCCGAAGGGGAAGAGGCGCCGACGCAGGAAGACTTCGGCGCAGTGGACGAGGAGGATGCCTTCCAGGAAGGGCCTGCCGAGGAACCCCCGGCACCGGCCGCCGACAGGTCCGCCCTGAAGGACATCGAGACCGAGCTCCTGAGGATCAGGTATATGCTGGAGGACATGAAGGCCGCCGAGGCTCCGCCCATGCCCGACATGTCTGCCTACTTGACTACAAGGGAACAGTTTAAATCCGTGACCGCCGCAATAGAGAAGCGCAACGGCGAGACCGCGGACAAGACCCTGGTGGGCGCGATGGAGGCCATCTCAGTGATGAGGGAGGACTTCTTCAAGCTCTGCAGGGACATGAGGGGGAAGCTGGACGTGATGAGCCCGGAAACGGTGCTCTCCAGCTTCGAGGCGTACACCGTCGACATGGAGAACATCCTGGCCGACGCCGGCGTGCAGATCGGGGCGTTCCCCTACGACAAACTGAACACGCTTCATCAGCGCATCGTCGGCGTGGTGCCGACGGGCGAAAAAGAGAAGGACGGGAGGGTGGCCGCAAGGCTGTCTGACGGATACAAGCTGGGAGACCGTGTCCTGCTGAAGGAGAGGGTCGACGTCTACAGGTACGATCCGAAGCTCGCTCCCGTGGAAACATGTTCCGAAACGGTTTCGGAGAAAGCCGACGTTGCGGCGAAGGAAGAAGAGAAAGACAGCATCCAGGAGGAAGAAGAATGACAGATTATTGCATCGGTATCGACCTCGGCACGACCTACTCGTGCCTTGCCTATATCGACGAGGATGGGAACCCCGTCGTTGAGAAGAACTTCGAGCAGGAGGACACCACGCCCTCCGTCATCCTCTTCAACGAGAGCGGGGACATAATCGTCGGCTCGCCCGCGAAGGAGATGGCCACCCTGTACCCTCCGGAGAGGGTCATCACGTCCATCAAGAGGCAGATGGGGACGGACTACACCACCGACATCGACGGCGAGACCTTCAACCCCACCATGCTTTCCGCGGTCATCCTCAGGAAGATGATCAACGACTTCAACGACAACCACGGATGCGATGTGAAGAAAGCGGTCATCACCTGCCCCGCATACTTCGGCCAGAACGAGAGGGATGCCACCAAGACTGCAGGGACCATCGCCGGGCTGGAGGACGTCACCGTCATCAACGAGCCCACCGCGGCCGCAATCTCCTTCGGGTTCGGCAACGCCGCCGACGGGAAGAAGAGGGTCATGGTCTACGACCTCGGAGGAGGGACGTTCGACGTCACCATCCTGGAGATCGACGGGCCTTCGTTCACCGCAGTCGCCACCGACGGAGAGAGGCTCCTGGGAGGAAAGGACTGGGATGCCGCCATCTCCAAGATCATCAAGGAGAAGGTCAGCGAGGAGACCGGCATCGACATCGAGACCCTGGACCAGGACGAGGAGGTTGCCCAGACCCTCGTGAACGACTCCGAGACCATCAAGAAGAGGCTCTCCACCGCGGAGACCACGAAAGGCACGCTGTCCGTCGACGGGCAGAAAACGGTGTTCACCGTCACCAGGTCCGAGTTCGAGGCCGCATCCGCCAGCCTAATGCAGACCACCATCGAGATCATGGACAGGGTCCTTGCCTCCAAGGGGTTCGCCATGGCGGACATCGACGAGGTCATCCTCGTCGGAGGATCCTCCAGGATGCCCCAGGTCAAGAAGGCCATCGCCGAGAAGTACCCCGACGCAGAGGTCAAGGTCTACGACCCCGACCAGTCCGTCGCGAAGGGAGCTGCGCTGTTCTCCAAGTCCAACAGCATCTCCCCCGATGCCGTCCCCCAGCCCGTCGTTGGCGAGGACGGAGAGGTCATCGCGGCCGCAGAGCTCCCCGCAGGTGCCCTCCAAGTCCACAACGTCCTGAGCAAGACCTTCGGGATCAAAGCGATGTACGAGGACGGCACCGAGATGATCTCCAACATCATCTTCAGGAACGAGGTCCTGCCCATCGAGTCCACGAAGACCTACTACCCCGTGGACGAGGGGCAGTCCGCCATCAAGGTGGAGATCTACGAGGATGCCGCCAACAACGACGAGGCCGGGAAGAAGATCGATGTCATCGACGGAGTTCCCGTCGGAGAGTTCATGATGGAGCTCCCCATGGACGTGACCACCAACACCCCCATCGTCGTCAAGTTCATCGCTACCGACGAAGGGATCCTGATTGCGACCGTGGACTGCATGGACCAGCACACGGACTACCAGATCGAGAACGACCTGAAGATGTCCGCAGATGCCATCCAGAGGTCCCAGGGACTGATGGAGAAGGTCAACAACGCGAACTGATCGCGTGAAACAGGGGCTTCGGCCCCCACTTTCCCTTTTTCAATGCTGCTTCGTGCCGGAAGCCCTCGCAGAACGCCCGGGATCGTTCGGTGCCGTCCGGATCGCGGCGAACAGAAATGCCTGCGATCGGACATCGAGCCGTTTCCTTGCCAGTTCGATGTAATCTGGAGAAAGGTCGATGCCTATCGACTTGAGGCCGAAATCCCTTGCTACCTTCAAAGTCGTGCCCGTTCCGCAGAAAGGATCGAGAACGATGCCGCCCGGAGGGCATATCGTCTTCAGCGGCAGGTAGCATAGCTCTTCGGGATACGGTGCGAAATGACCGCCCGCCCTGTTCTGGGTGTCCTCCAGTATTATCTCCCAGACATCGCCTGGCTTGGATCCTTTGGGATTGTACTTGAGGAAATAGAACCCCTTCGACTCCAGCTCTTTGGCCCTGCCGGAGACTTTCGTCGAATCGGAATGAGTGGTCCTCTGCTGGCCCCTGATGACCATCCTGAAATCGGATATGGCTCCGGATCCGACATCTCTCAGGACTGCGTCCAGGGCTTCGATCGCATCGATCTTCTCGTCTTCGGTCAATACCGTCGATTCCATGATCTGCTTGCGGTACTTCTTCCCGGACACTCCTGTCGCCGAGATCGGGTTCTCGCCCGTCTTGATAGCCTTCCTGGGCTCGTTCCTGATCCTGTCCACGTCGTAGTAGTAGCTCTTCTTCTTGACGAAGTGAAAGACAGGCTCGTACATGTTCCTCAGCTTGTCGCTGGCGTTGTCCGGATTCCCTTGACCTTGTTCCATATGGCCGTGTTGCGCTGTATCCAGCCCTGTGAATCGACCATGGAGATCGCTATCCTCCAAGGTATGTTCTGGAGAGATTTGTCGAGATACGTGTCACCGACATTCAACCAGAACGAACCGGTCGGCTTCAGCACGCGATGCACCTCTGCGGTAACATCCAGCAGGGACAGGATATATGAGCTGTAATCCGCTTCCAGCCCTATGCCTTCGGAGGAATACTCCCTCTTTCCCCAATACGGCGGGCTTGTCATGCAGCAATCGATGGACTGATCGGGTATCTTCTTAAGGATATCTAGGGAATTGCCGCAGAGCAGGCATGGTTCCGTGCAGCACGAAGACAGGTAGCTCCTGATGCCGCCATCGTCGGATCTGGTCCCGGAAGGATCCGTCGCAGGAGAGTCGAAGCCCGACATATCAGCTTGTGAACGTGGCGAAACGATTATCATTTTGTTATCACCGGACATCGATCCCATCCCCCTCTGCCAAGCCCTCATCGGATAGCCTTCTTCACGCGATGCTTGTGCTGGGAGCACATCACCACGATGGATGCCAGAACCACGGCCATTCCCGCCAGCATCAGAGCTGTGGGCACCTCGTCGAACACCAGGAACCCGAACGCCGCCGCGGACATGGGCTCCCCGCAGGCCGCCAGGATCGCGACAGCGCCGGCCTCGGTGCGGGCGATAGCGATGTTGTACAGCAGGAAAGGCAGGACCGTCGCGACCATCGCATGGACGAACATGAACGGCCATCCCCACCAGTTCTCGGAGCCGAAAGATACGACGGAATGGAGATCGGCGACAGGCAGCAGGACGATGCAGGAGACCAGCATGCAGAAGAACAGCACCTTGTACACCGTGTACCCCTCCGCCGAGGCCTTCTTGGTGACTATCCCGTAGAACGCATAGAAGAACGCCGACATCACGCCTGCCAGCACACCCATGGCGGAGACAGTCTGGTCGTCCTCCAGGAACCCGCTGACCAGCATGCAACCGACCACCGCGGCGCACATCCCGACCATCTTCTTCGATGTGAACCGCTCCCCGAAGGCCGCACGGGCCATTATGAGCATGAACACAGGCGCCAGCGACAGCAGCACCGCCGCAAGCGACAGGGAGACGTTGTTGGCGGCCACGGTGTAGAAGAAGTTCACAGAGGTCATGGACAGCCCGCAGACGATCATCAGAGGGATGTCCTTGCGGGAGACCTTGAAGTCCTTCCCGGTGGAAGCTATAATCAGGGCCATGACGATGACCCCGAACATCACGCGGGTGAACACGATCGTGATGTCGCTCATGCCGGAGCCGCTCAGGGTGCGCACGAATATGCCTGCGGCGCCCCACATGACCCCGGCTATGAGGGGCAGGATCAGCAGAGCGGACTTCATGCTGCGTTCCATCGCTCGCGGATATATGAGATTAGCGAGCCGGCGGCCGGGCAAAGCTTATACCGCCGTCAGCAGTCAACCGTCCGGAAATGAGCGAAGCGGACATCCTCCATTGGTTCGAGTCCTTGCACGGCGGCATACTGGACCCCGTCATGGCAGGGATCTCCCTGTCGGCCACGTCCGGCATCATCTGGGTGGCCATCGGGATCGCCATCTCCCTGCGGACCAGGGACGCCAAGGACGGCGCCAGGGTGATCTTCGCCGTGGTGCTCGCCTATGCAATCGCCGATGCGGTCCTGAAGCCCATCGTATGCCGCGAGAGGCCCTTCGATGTGCTGGACCTGAATGTCATAGGCGCCGCCCCGACGTCATGGTCGTTCCCTTCCGGCCATACCGCGTCCGCCTTCGCGGGATCGGTCGCCGTGCTCATGATGCGCAGGAGGATAGGGATCGCCCTGGTGCTGTACGCCTGCCTCGTAGGGATATCGAGGATGTACCTCTGCGTCCATTGGCCCACCGACGTCCTGGCCGGAGCCGTCATCGGCACATTGTCGGCGATCGCCGTCATGCTCGCCGTCGGCCGCCTTGCCGAGAGCCGCGGATCGGACGGGCGATGAGGTCAATCGTCCCATTCCGAGAACAGCTTCGCGATGCCCTTCTTGGCGACGGACCAGCAGGGAACCCCGCCTATGAGCACAGCGACCTTCATGGCCTCCAGGATCTCCTCCTTGGTGGCCCCGTAGTTCTTGGCCACCTTCGCCTGGGCGTAGACGCAGTCGTCGCACATGCGGACCGCCACGCAGGCCAGGGCGATGAGCCTCTTCTCCTTCCTGTCCAGGGCTCCGTCCTCGGTCATGACCCTGTCCATCATGTGCAGGGTGCCGATGAACCCGGGATCGAGCTCGTTTATGGCCCTGAGGGTGTCGGGAGCGAACCCGCCCATGCCGTCGCACATCTCTCCGAACTTGCCGTTTCCGCAGCATCCGCTGCCATCCTTTCCGGTCATGAAGGAGGAATCTCGTCCTGACTGTTTAAATACGGCACTCGGGTCGGTAGGGGGTCTTCCCGCCGAACTCCCGCGAGACGATGTCGCGGAGGACCTCAAGGTTCTCCTCGCTGTTCGCGGCCAGCACCGGAGAGGGGGCATCGAAGCGCACATCGGAGCCTATCCCGGAGAAGCAGCCTCCGGCAGCTCTGACGCATATGAGCGCGGCGGCGTGGTCCCACGGGGACAGCCTCACCTCGAAGTACAGGTCGATGGCCCCTTGAGCGAGCATGGACAGCTCCACCGCGGCGGTACCGATCCTCCTGATGTCGTTGATGCGCGGGTACAGGCGCTCGCTCACGCGGAACACGGGAGGCGCCAGCTCCTTGCCGTAGCAGCACCATGCGGTGCTCAGGAGGCAGTCCTCCAGCGGCCTCTCGGAGACTTTCATCGGAACGCCGTCCATCCAGGCGCCCTTGCCTATCTCCGAGCAGTACATCCTGCCGGTGAACGGGTTGTGGACAACTCCGATCTACGGCTCTCCGTCCCTGAACAGCGCGACGGATATCCCGATCTCCGGGATCCCTCTGGAGAAGTTCATGGTGCCGTCTATCGGATCGACGATCCATGTGAGGCCCTCTTCCAGAAGAGGCGAATCGTCCCCCTCCTCGCCCATGAACGAGGAGCCGGGAGCGAGCGCGGTGAGCCTCTCCCTCAGGAACCTCTCGTTCTCGATGTCCATAGAGGTCACGACGTTCTCCCTGGATCCTTTCTCCTTCACCGAGAAGCCGTCCGCCGAGCCCACGATCCTGCCTGATTCCGCCACGATGTCGACTATCTTTCCGAGCATTCAGACCTGGACGGACGGAATCTGTATAATAATATGCGGACGATACCGATGGCCATGGCATCCCCGGTACCAGACGACATGGCAGAATCTCTTGTTGCGCTCCAGCGCAGGATAGTCGACGGGAAGAAGCGCGTCCTGATCGTGTTCGAAGGCCGCAGCGGGAGGATCATGGGCCGCGTGATCAACATCTTCATGAACCTGCTGGACCCGAGAGGGGTGAGGTACAGCCACTTCATCCCCGAGTCGGTGTCCTCGCCGGAGATGATGCTGAAGTACCTTTCCCGCGAGCCCGCGGACGGGCAGATCGCCATCTACGACAGGTCATGGTACTCGCTGATGGTCTCCCGCGGGGAGCGGAGCGAGCGCTCCGAGGCCCTGGTCAGGGAGTTCGAGAAGTACCTGGCCGCCACAGGGACCATCGTCATCAAGGTGTTCCTGAACGTGGACGACGACCATATCGAATCCGTCGCCAACGACATCGG